>NZ_UHIP01000001.1:3000000-3169234 GCF_900460245.1 Vibrio fluvialis | reverse complement strand
CTCCGAAAATTTACACCTGATTCTGGAAAAAGTACGCCAGTTGGTCGAACTGGAAGGCAGTGCCGATCTGCATATTGAACGTGATTACGATCCTAGCCTGCCCAACATCATGATGGACACCTACCAGATTGAGCAGGCGCTATTGAACATTGTCAGTAACGCAGCGCAGATTCTCGCCAACCAGCCACATGGCGTGATTACTCTGCGCACCAGAACAGTGCACCAAGCCAATATTCACGGCCAGCGACATAAGTTGGTGGCCAGAATCGAAATTATTGATAACGGTCCGGGCATTCCGCTAGAACTGCAGGACACCTTGTTCTACCCCATGGTCAGCGGCCGTGAGGGAGGAACCGGGCTCGGCTTATCCATTTCGCAAAACCTGATAGACCAGCACAATGGAAAAATAGACGTAGAAAGCTGGCCAGGAAGAACAACATTTACGATTTATTTACCGATTTGAACGACGTGACCATTCTCACCATGAGAATGGGGGCTGCTGTTGAGGAACCAAACTATGAGTAAAGGATACGTATGGGTTGTCGATGACGACAGCTCGATTCGCTGGGTGATGGAGAAAACCCTGTCATCAGCCAACATCAAGTGCGAAACATTTTCCGATGCCGAAAGTGTGTTAATGGCACTCGAAAGAGAAACGCCTGACGTGCTGGTGTCCGATATTCGCATGCCCGGAATTGACGGCATTGAGTTGCTCCATCAGGTGCACTCACGCTCACCAGAGCTGCCCGTGATCATAATGACCGCGCACTCCGATCTGGATGCTGCCGTCAACGCTTACCAAAAGGGGGCATTCGAATATCTGCCTAAACCGTTTGATGTGGATGAAACCCTGACGCTGGTCGAACGTGCCATCGCCCACGGCCAGGAGCAGCGTAAAGAGCAGTCACAACGCCTGACCCCAACCTATGATGCTCCGGAAATCATCGGCGAAGCGCCGGCGATGCAGGAAGTGTTTCGCGCCATTGGCCGTTTGTCCCGCTCGTCGATTTCAGTGCTGATCAATGGTGAATCCGGTACCGGTAAAGAATTGGTGGCTCATGCACTGCATCGTCACAGCCCACGCGCGCAGAAACCCTTTATCGCACTTAACATGGCGGCCATTCCGAAAGACTTGATCGAATCAGAGCTGTTTGGTCACGAAAAAGGTGCCTTTACCGGCGCGAACAATGTGCGTCAGGGACGTTTTGAGCAGGCCAACGGCGGCACTCTGTTTCTCGACGAAATCGGTGATATGCCTTTAGATATTCAGACGCGCTTGCTGCGCGTACTGCCGATGGGCAATTTTATCGCGTCGGCGGTCACTCTGCGATCAAGGTGGATGTACGTATTGTCGCGGCCACACACCAGAATCTTGAGAAGCTGGTGCATCAGGGTAAGTTTCGTGAAGACTTGTTTCACCGCCTCAACGTGATTCGAATCCAGATCCCGTCATTGCGTGAGCGGCGTCAGGATATTGATAAATTAACTAAACATTTCCTCGCTTTGGCCGCAAAAGAGTTAGGCGTGGAGATGAAAACCCTGCATCCTAAGACCATCGAGATTCTTAATCGCCTCGACTGGCCAGGCAACGTTCGCCAGTTGGAAAACATGTGCCGCTGGCTGACCGTAATGGCGAGTGGGACAGAGGTACTGCCGAGCGACCTGCCTTCCGAGTTGCTGGCCGAGAAGAAAAACGTCGATTTCGACAGTGATGTCAGCTGGCAGAAACAGCTGGAGTCCTGGGCGAAATCCGCTCTCGCTTCAGGAGAAACTGAGATACTGTCTTACGCACTCCCGGAGTTTGAACGTATACTTTTAGAAGCAGCGCTCAACCATACCAATGGCCATAAGCAGGATGCCGCAAAAGTATTAGGCTGGGGACGCAATACACTCACACGTAAATTGAAAGAGTTGTATTAAAGGACTTTTGTTGTCTCCACTGCCAATGCCCGAATCACAGGCCATTATTGCAGAATCAGGATATGCCGTTCAGACAACAGATGACTTTGAAAACCGCTGTGTTATTCCCTTTCGTGATCATTATTCTGGTGACGATCGGTGTCATTGGAGCGGTTCAGAAATACAGCTACGAACAGATGGTGCAGGATGTGAGCCGCAAACAGCTCACCTTCCTGACCCACAACGTTGACCAACGCTTACACGCCTTTCTCGATGAACCGTTCCGTGCTAATCAGAGCATGAGCCACAGCATCGGCTTTCACCATCTGTATCAGCCCAATGACTCACAGCAGATCGAACAATTTCTGGTTTCCGGCTTCAGCGACCTGTACCGCCCGATTTCTCAAATCGATGTGATGAGTTTTGCTGGCATCAACGGCGAATTTGTCGGCTTTCGCAAGGAAGACAATCAGAGCTTCACGCTGATGCTCAAAGACAGCCGCACAAAGCAGCAGCTCACGATTTACCATGGCGATTCTGTCAGCGATGAAATCCGTTCCGTGATAGCCGGATACGATCCCCGTACTCGTCCCTTCTATACGCCAGTGGCAGCGAATCCACATCCGATGTGGTCATCGGTGTATACCAACATGGACGAACGCCAGGACATCACGTTATCTGCTCTGACACCAGTGATGCAACAAACCCAGTTTGTCGGCGTCATGGTCACCGACGTCAAAATCAGCACCTTTAACACTTTTCTCCACATGCTGAAACGTGAAACTAATGCCGACGTGTATATCTTTGACGAAACCCAGCGCCTGATCGCACATTCAGCGCCAACGGGCGTTGTCTCGTGGGGCACCGAGTATTCACCCAAAAGGATCGACTCACCACTCAGGAAAACCCGAATCCGGTGTTGAAAGCCAGTGCCATCGAGATTTCCCGCGTTCTGCAAAGCGCGCATACCCTGCCGAAAGAGGTGTTCAGTACCGAGGTCGATGGCGCGCGCTATTTCAACCAAGTGACGTCGGTCGAGGACGAACATGGGCTCAAGTGGTACATCAATGTCACCATCTCCGAAGCAGACCTTCTAGGCTCTCTGCCGCAAAACCAGCGCAACAGCTGGTTGCTGGGCCTGATCGTCAGCCTGTTTGGGATTGGCATCGGCTTTATCACCTTTAACCGCATCACGGCGCCCATTACCTCTACCGCGGCGGCAGCAAAACATCTGGCGCAGGGAGATTGGGACAGCCCAATGCCCAAACCGGGCAAGATCTACGAAACCAGTATGATGGTGTTTGCCTTTACGGAAATGGCGAACAACCTTAAAGCGTCATTTAAAGCGCTGCGCGAGCAACTCATCTACGATTTCGCTGACCAAGGTTTACAGTCGCGAAGGCATGATAGACAGCTGTAACCAATTGCCAACGTTGCATGGCAGCCTGTTCTTGATTGGCATCGATAAGTTTAGAGACATCAATGACAGCCTTGGCCATCACCAGGCCGATCAGCTGCTCGTCCTCATCGCCCAACGCCTGAAAACCGTCAGTCACGACAACAGCTACATCGCCCGTATCGGTGGTGATGAGTTCGCCATCTATCTTCCTCAATGCGATGACATTCGGCCATCAAGCAGTTTGCCCAACAGTTGCTGCAACTGTTCGCCACGCATTCAATATGCCGAATGAAAACATCGCCGTGAACATATCGGTGGGTATTGTTCATGGGCTTGAACCTGCCAGCATGACGGTGTGGCTGCGCAACGGCAGCATCGCATTAAGTAACGCCAAGCAAGACTCGACCCGTCTCAGTTACTATGTGCCGGAGATGGCCGATGTTTCTCGCAAGCGAACCCAAATGGTGACGCAGATTAAGCTGGCGCTGGAAAACCACGAGTTTGTTCCGTTCTATCAACCAAATAGTTGACCTGCACAGCGGCGAAGTGTTGGGAGCAGAAGCCTTAGCGCGCTGGCTGTCGCCAGAATACGGTTTAGTACCACCCATGGACTTCATCCCGATTGCAGAAGAAAGCGGGCTTATTAACGCGATTGGCGAACAAATCCTGCGACAAGCATGCTGCGATACCGTGAAAGGTATCGAGCAAGGGAAATGGGCCGCCGACTTCCAGATGCACGTTAATTTGTCAGTCAATCAGCTTTCCCATCCTGAATTCATGCCACAGCTTGAAGAAACGCTGCGTGTCACGGGCATGCAACCGAACAATCTGACGCTGGAAATTACCGAATCCCGTATCGTCAATAACGACCCGGTGATTTTAAACACCATGCACTCCATCAAGCGCTTGGGGATCCGTCTGGCGATTGACGACTTTGGGACCGGCTACAGTTCGCTCGCCTATCTGTATAAGCTGCCTTTCGATTGCCTTAAGATCGATCGTGCTTTCGTTTCTCTACTAAAGCAAGAACAGTATGAAAGCAGCATTGCAGCCACCATCATCAATCTGGCCAACAGTTTTAAGGTCAACATCGTTGCAGAAGGCATTGAAACACCTGAACAGGCCGAATTGCTAGCCAAACTTGGCTGCCCACAAGGACAGGGGTTCTTGTTCAACAAACCGATGTCGTACCATGAGTGGCCAACAGATCTGGTTAACATGAAGAGAATATCAGCAAAATAGCACTCGATTCGCCATTCTCACTACTGACACCGCAAGGTTTGGTTTTTATACTTAGCGCAGATTTTGACTTGGTAGACGATAATGATTACGAAAAATATTCCACTCACTGATTTACACCGCCATCTTGACGGTAACATTCGCACTCAAACCATTCTCGACCTCGGTCAAAAATTTGGTGTGGCTCTGCCAGCCTACACCGTTGCGGATCTCACTCCGCACGTACAGATCGTTGAAGCTGAGCCATCACTGGTTGCTTTCCTGTCTAAACTAGACTGGGGTGTGGCAGTACTGGGCGATCTGGACGCTTGCCGCCGCGTTGCGTATGAAAACGTGGAAGACGCACTCAACGCGCAAATTGATTACGCTGAGCTGCGCTTCTCACCGTACTACATGGCGATGAAACACAACTTGCCTGTCGCGGGTGTAGTTGAAGCGGTTGTCGACGGCGTAAAAGCCGGCGTGCGCGATTTTGGCGTACAAGCCAACCTGATTGGCATCATGAGCCGTACTTTTGGCACAGACGCTTGTCAGCAAGAACTGGACGCGATTCTGAGCCAGAAAGATCATATTGTGGCCGTCGACCTTGCCGGTGATGAGCTCGGCCAGCCCGGCGATCGTTTCGTCAGCCATTTTAAACAGGTACGCGATGCAGGCCTGCATATTACTGTTCACGCAGGAGAAGCGGCTGGTCCGGAAAGTATGTGGCAAGCGATTCGTGACTTAGGCGCGACCCGTATTGGTCATGGGGTGAAAGCGATTCACGATCCGCAGCTAATGGATTATTTAGCAAAACATCGCATTGGTATTGAGTCATGTCTGACATCCAACATTCAAACCAGTACAGTAGAAAGCTTGGCATTACACCCTCTCAAGCGCTTTCTTGAGTATGGAGTACTCGCCTGTCTAAATACTGATGATCCTGCCGTAGAGGGCATTGAGCTGCCATACGAGTATGAAGTTGCTGCTCCTCAAGCCGGATTGAGCCAAGAGCAGATTCGTCAGGCGCAATTAAACAGCTTGGAACTGGCATTCTTGTCCGATACCGATAAACAGACGCTGAAAGCCAAAGTCGCTCAACGCGTTTAGTATAAAGAATCTATCTCTTACCAAGCCGATGTCCTGCATCGGCTTTTTTATATCTTTGCTCTCCCCTAACCACTCAGAAACACCGCACCAAGGGTCACAACTTTCGGCCCAGATTCGCACACTCTCTTCCGCAAGCCTTCAAGACAAGGTTCTGTAGTGCACCAGTCTGAAGCCAACCTGAGCAATGCCAAGCAAGAGAAGCCAGGTCTATCTTTACCAAACAGAGGCGCGATGACAACAAAGCCGAAGGGGTAAGAGCCTGAGATAGGTAACAATCCGTTAGCCGTTAGGAATAACACTTAAGAGCGACAAAGCGCTGGGGCGAGAGAAAGAGGAGAGCGAAGCGCTCAGTGAGGCTGGTGAGTGTAGAGGTTTACCACTCCCAGATAACAAAAAACCCCAGCATTGCTGCTGAGGTCTTAAATAAGTGGCGGAGCGGACGGGACTCGAACCCGCGACCCCCGGCGTGACAGGCCGGTATTCTAACCAACTGAACTACCGCTCCGCACTGGTTAGACTCAAGAGTCTAAATTTAAAGCCTGGCGATGTTCTACTCTCACATGGGGAGACCCCACACTACCATCGACGCTGTTTCGTTTCACTTCTGAGTTCGGAATGGGATCAGGTGGGTCCAAAACGCTATGGTCGCCAAGCAAATTCTTAAAATTCGGAAAGCTGTTTTTCGTTCTCTCAACACATTCTTATGCGCTTAGCTTTGAGTCCACTACAAAACCCCTTGGGTGTTGTATGGTTAAGCCTCACGGGCAATTAGTACAGGTTAGCTCAACGCCTCACAACGCTTACACACCCTGCCTATCAACGTTCTAGTCTCGAACAACCCTTTAGGATACTTAAAGTATCAGGGAAGACTCATCTCAGGGCTCGCTTCCCGCTTAGATGCTTTCAGCGGTTATCGATTCCGAACTTAGCTACCGGGCAATGCGTCTGGCGACACAACCCGAACACCAGAGGTTCGTCCACTCCGGTCCTCTCGTACTAGGAGCAGCCCCTTCAATCTTCCAACGCCCACGGCAGATAGGGACCGAACTGTCTCACGACGTTCTAAACCCAGCTCGCGTACCACTTTAAATGGCGAACAGCCATACCCTTGGGACCGACTTCAGCCCCAGGATGTGATGAGCCGACATCGAGGTGCCAAACACCGCCGTCGATATGAACTCTTGGGCGGTATCAGCCTGTTATCCCGGAGTACCTTTTATCCGTTGAGCGATGGCCCTTCCATACAGAACCACCGGATCACTATGACCTGCTTTCGCACCTGCTCGAACCGTCATTCTCGCAGTTAAGCGGGCTTATGCCATTGCACTAACCTCACGATGTCCAACCGTGATTAGCCCACCTTCGTGCTCCTCCGTTACTCTTTGGGAGGAGACCGCCCCAGTCAAACTACCCACCAGGCACTGTCCTCACCCCGGATAACGGGGCTAAGTTAGAACATCAAACATACAAGGGTGGTATTTCAAGGACGGCTCCAACGCAACTAGCGTCACGTCTTCAAAGCCTCCCACCTATCCTACACATGTAGGTTCAATGTTCAGTGCCAAGCTGTAGTAAAGGTTCACGGGGTCTTTCCGTCTAGCCGCGGGTACACTGCATCTTCACAGCGATTTCAATTTCACTGAGTCTCGGGTGGAGACAGCGTGGCCATCATTACGCCATTCGTGCAGGTCGGAACTTACCCGACAAGGAATTTCGCTACCTTAGGACCGTTATAGTTACGGCCGCCGTTTACCGGGGCTTCGATCAAGAGCTTCGCTTACGCTAACCCCATCAATTAACCTTCCGGCACCGGGCAGGCGTCACACCGTATACGTCATCTTACGATTTTGCACAGTGCTGTGTTTTTAATAAACAGTTGCAGCCACCTGGTATCTGCGACTCTCATCAGCTCCATCCGCGAGGGACTTCACCATCAAGAGCGTACCTTCTCCCGAAGTTACGGTACCATTTTGCCTAGTTCCTTCACCCGAGTTCTCTCAAGCGCCTTGGTATTCTCTACCCGACCACCTGTGTCGGTTTGGGGTACGATTCCTTACAATCTGAAGCTTAGAGGCTTTTCCTGGAAGCATGGCATCAATGACTTCACTACCGTAGTAGCTCGACGTCGTGTCTCAGCCTTAGAGAGAGCCGGATTTACCTAACCCTCAAGCCTACGCACTTGAACCTGGACAACCGTCGCCAGGCCCACCTAGCCTTCTCCGTCCCCCCATCGCAATTGTAAGAAGTACGGGAATATTAACCCGTTTCCCATCGACTACGCCTTTCGGCCTCGCCTTAGGGGTCGACTTACCCTGCCCCGATTAACGTTGGACAGGAACCCTTGGTCTTCCGGCGGGGAGGTTTTTCACCCCCCTTGTCGTTACTCATGTCAGCATTCGCACTTCTGATACCTCCAGCATGCTTTACAACACACCTTCAACGGCTTACAGAACGCTCCCCTACCCAATACGATAAATCGCATTGCCGCAGCTTCGGTTTACAGCTTAGCCCCGTTACATCTTCCGCGCAGGCCGACTCGACTAGTGAGCTATTACGCTTTCTTTAAATGATGGCTGCTTCTAAGCCAACATCCTAGCTGTCTGAGCCTTCCCACATCGTTTCCCACTTAGCTGTAATTTGGGACCTTAGCTGGCGGTCTGGGTTGTTTCCCTCTCCACGACGGACGTTAGCACCCGCCGTGTGTCTCCCGGATAGTACTTACTGGTATTCGGAGTTTGCAAAGGGTTGGTAAGTCGGGATGACCCCCTAGCCTTAACAGTGCTCTACCCCCAGTAGTATTCGTCCGAGGCGCTACCTAAATAGCTTTCGGGGAGAACCAGCTATCTCCGAGTTTGATTGGCCTTTCACCCCTAGCCACAAGTCATCCGCTAATTTTTCAACATTAGTCGGTTCGGTCCTCCAGTTGATGTTACTCAACCTTCAACCTGCCCATGGCTAGATCACCCGGTTTCGGGTCTATATCCAGAGACTGAACGCCCAGTTAAGACTCGGTTTCCCTACGGCTCCCCTAAATGGTTAACCTTGCCACTGAATATAAGTCGCTGACCCATTATACAAAAGGTACGCAGTCACCCCACGAAGAGGCTCCTACTGCTTGTACGTACACGGTTTCAGGTTCTATTTCACTCCCCTCACAGGGGTTCTTTTCGCCTTTCCCTCACGGTACTGGTTCACTATCGGTCAGTCAGGAGTATTTAGCCTTGGAGGATGGTCCCCCCATATTCAGACAGGATAACACGTGTCCCGCCCTACTCGATTTCACTGAACATGCGCTGTCGGCTACGGGGCTATCACCCTGTTTCGCGGTCCTTTCCAGAACCTTCACCTGACGCATGTAAAGCTTAAGGGCTAATCCAATTTCGCTCGCCGCTACTATCGGAATCTCGGTTGATTTCTTCTCCTCGGGGTACTTAGATGTTTCAGTTCCCCCGGTTCGCTTCATTAACCTATGTATTCAGTTAATGATAACTGCTTATGCAGTTGGGTTTCCCCATTCGGAAATCTCAGACTCAAGTGGCTGTTACTGCCTAATCTGAGCTTATCGCAAGTTACTACGTCCTTCATCGCCTCTGACTGCCAAGGCATCCACCGTGTACGCTTAGTCACTTAACCATACAACCCGAAGGAGTTTCGGGTTGTTGTTAAACAACCTAGGTGTCACACATTTATTTTTCATGAGTGTGTGACTGATTTTGCCGGACTCAATTTGAAGACTTACTGAAACAGTAAGCTTCGATACCAAGCACACTTGAATGTGTTTGTTGGTGTATTCCGTTAAGGAATACATTGAGAACTTTACAAACAATCTTTTAAAAGATTGTTTTGTCAGCTTTCCAAATTGTTAAAGAGCAGATTTTCTACTGAAAACCATGTTTAAGAACACTTAAGCAAATGTGCTTAAAGATGGTGGAGCTAAGCAGGATCGAACTGCTGACCTCCTGCGTGCAAGGCAGGCGCTCTCCCAGCTGAGCTATAGCCCCATCAGGTGTTGATACTGTGTGCCAATCCTCTGGGAGGAAGATTGGTGGGTCTGAGTGGACTCGAACCACCGACCTCTCGCTTATCAGGCGAACGCTCTAACCACCTGAGCTACAGACCCAGTATCGTCTCTAAAACGTATAAACCATCAATCTGTGTGAACACTCATCGCAATAATCATTCGTATAAGGAGGTGATCCAGCGCCAGGTTCCCCTAGCGCTACCTTGTTACGACTTCACCCCAGTCATGAACCACAAAGTGGCAAGCGTCCTCCCGAAGGTTAAACTACCTGCTTCTTTTGCAGCCCACTCCCATGGTGTGACGGGCGGTGTGTACAAGGCCCGGGAACGTATTCACCGTGACATTCTGATTCACGATTACTAGCGATTCCGACTTCATGGAGTCGAGTTGCAGACTCCAATCCGGACTACGACGCACTTTTTGGGATTCGCTCACTTTCGCAAGTTGGCCGCCCTCTGTATGCGCCATTGTAGCACGTGTGTAGCCCTACTCGTAAGGGCCATGATGACTTGACGTCGTCCCCACCTTCCTCCGGTTTATCACCGGCAGTCTCCCTGGAGTTCCCGACATTACTCGCTGGCAAACAAGGATAAGGGTTGCGCTCGTTGCGGGACTTAACCCAACATTTCACAACACGAGCTGACGACAGCCATGCAGCACCTGTCTCAGAGTTCCCGAAGGCACCAAAGCATCTCTGCTAAGTTCTCTGGATGTCAAGAGTAGGTAAGGTTCTTCGCGTTGCATCGAATTAAACCACATGCTCCACCGCTTGTGCGGGCCCCCGTCAATTCATTTGAGTTTTAATCTTGCGACCGTACTCCCCAGGCGGTCTACTTAACGCGTTAGCTCCGAAAGCCACGGCTCAAGGCCACAACCTCCAAGTAGACATCGTTTACGGCGTGGACTACCAGGGTATCTAATCCTGTTTGCTCCCCACGCTTTCGCATCTGAGTGTCAGTATCTGTCCAGGGGGCCGCCTTCGCCACCGGTATTCCTTCAGATCTCTACGCATTTCACCGCTACACCTGAAATTCTACCCCCCTCTACAGTACTCTAGCCTGCCAGTTTCAAATGCAATTCCGAGGTTGAGCCCCGGGCTTTCACATCTGACTTAACAAACCACCTGCATGCGCTTTACGCCCAGTAATTCCGATTAACGCTCGCACCCTCCGTATTACCGCGGCTGCTGGCACGGAGTTAGCCGGTGCTTCTTCTGCAGCTAACGTCAAAAGATACCGCTATTAACGATACCTCCTTCCTCACTGCTGAAAGTACTTTACAACCCGAAGGCCTTCTTCATACACGCGGCATGGCTGCATCAGGCTTGCGCCCATTGTGCAATATTCCCCACTGCTGCCTCCCGTAGGAGTCTGGACCGTGTCTCAGTTCCAGTGTGGCTGATCATCCTCTCAGACCAGCTAGGGATCGTCGCCTTGGTGAGCCCTTACCTCACCAACTAGCTAATCCCACCTGGGCATATCCTGACGCGAGAGGCCCGAAGGTCCCCCTCTTTGAGCCGAAGCTATCATGCGGTATTAGCCATCGTTTCCAATGGTTATCCCCCACATCAGGGCAATTTCCCAGGCATTACTCACCCGTCCGCCGCTCGCCGCCCAACAAATCCCCCGAAGGTTCAATGTTGTCGCTGCCGCTCGACTTGCATGTGTTAGGCCTGCCGCCAGCGTTCAATCTGAGCCATGATCAAACTCTTCAATTAAAGTTTTGGCTCAATGAATACTGATAACATTACTATGTAATGTTGAATTGACTGTGCTCGATACCGAAGTATCAAATTGGTCACTCAGTTCATTGATAAATCTTTTGCGATTATCATCAACGAGTGCCCACACAGATTGATAGGTTTATATTGTTAAAGAGCTTTGCTTTCAGTGCGTTAGCACGTAGGCAGGACGCGTATATTACGCTTCACACCGTGAAAGTCAACATAAAACTCTAAGTTTTTTAGAGCCCTATGGTGACTTGCTTAAAGTTTAAGCAAGTGCAAATTAAAGCCTGGCGATGTTCTACTCTCACATGGGGAGACCCCACACTACCATCGACGCTGTTTCGTTTCACTTCTGAGTTCGGAATGGGATCAGGTGGGTCCAAAACGCTATGGTCGCCAAGCAAATTCTTAAAATTCGGAAAGCTGTTTTTCGTTCTCTCAACACATTCTTATGCGCTTAGCTTTGAGTCCACTACAAAACCCCTTGGGTGTTGTATGGTTAAGCCTCACGGGCAATTAGTACAGGTTAGCTCAACGCCTCACAACGCTTACACACCCTGCCTATCAACGTTCTAGTCTCGAACAACCCTTTAGGATACTTAAAGTATCAGGGAAGACTCATCTCAGGGCTCGCTTCCCGCTTAGATGCTTTCAGCGGTTATCGATTCCGAACTTAGCTACCGGGCAATGCGTCTGGCGACACAACCCGAACACCAGAGGTTCGTCCACTCCGGTCCTCTCGTACTAGGAGCAGCCCCCTTCAATCTTCCAACGCCCACGGCAGATAGGGACCGAACTGTCTCACGACGTTCTAAACCCAGCTCGCGTACCACTTTAAATGGCGAACAGCCATACCCTTGGGACCGACTTCAGCCCCAGGATGTGATGAGCCGACATCGAGGTGCCAAACACCGCCGTCGATATGAACTCTTGGGCGGTATCAGCCTGTTATCCCCGGAGTACCTTTTATCCGTTGAGCGATGGCCCTTCCATACAGAACCACCGGATCACTATGACCTGCTTTCGCACCTGCTCGAACCGTCATTCTCGCAGTTAAGCGGGCTTATGCCATTGCACTAACCTCACGATGTCCAACCGTGATTAGCCCACCTTCGTGCTCCTCCGTTACTCTTTGGGAGGAGACCGCCCCAGTCAAACTACCCACCAGGCACTGTCCTCACCCCGGATAACGGGGCTAAGTTAGAACATCAAACATACAAGGGTGGTATTTCAAGGACGGCTCCAACGCAACTAGCGTCACGTCTTCAAAGCCTCCCACCTATCCTACACATGTAGGTTCAATGTTCAGTGCCAAGCTGTAGTAAAGGTTCACGGGGTCTTTCCGTCTAGCCGCGGGTACACTGCATCTTCACAGCGATTTCAATTTCACTGAGTCTCGGGTGGAGACAGCGTGGCCATCATTACGCCATTCGTGCAGGTCGGAACTTACCCGACAAGGAATTTCGCTACCTTAGGACCGTTATAGTTACGGCCGCCGTTTACCGGGGCTTCGATCAAGAGCTTCGCTTACGCTAACCCCATCAATTAACCTTCCGGCACCGGGCAGGCGTCACACCGTATACGTCATCTTACGATTTTGCACAGTGCTGTGTTTTTAATAAACAGTTGCAGCCACCTGGTATCTGCGACTCTCATCAGCTCCATCCGCGAGGGACTTCACCATCAAGAGCGTACCTTCTCCCGAAGTTACGGTACCATTTTGCCTAGTTCCTTCACCCGAGTTCTCTCAAGCGCCTTGGTATTCTCTACCCGACCACCTGTGTCGGTTTGGGGTACGATTCCTTACAATCTGAAGCTTAGAGGCTTTTCCTGGAAGCATGGCATCAATGACTTCACTACCGTAGTAGCTCGACGTCGTGTCTCAGCCTTAGAGAGAGCCGGATTTACCTAACCCTCAAGCCTACGCACTTGAACCTGGACAACCGTCGCCAGGCCCACCTAGCCTTCTCCGTCCCCCCATCGCAATTGTAAGAAGTACGGGAATATTAACCCGTTTCCCATCGACTACGCCTTTCGGCCTCGCCTTAGGGGTCGACTTACCCTGCCCCGATTAACGTTGGACAGGAACCCTTGGTCTTCCGGCGGGGAGGTTTTTCACCCCCCTTGTCGTTACTCATGTCAGCATTCGCACTTCTGATACCTCCAGCATGCTTTACAACACACCTTCAACGGCTTACAGAACGCTCCCCTACCCAATACGATAAATCGCATTGCCGCAGCTTCGGTTTACAGCTTAGCCCCGTTACATCTTCCGCGCAGGCCGACTCGACTAGTGAGCTATTACGCTTTCTTTAAATGATGGCTGCTTCTAAGCCAACATCCTAGCTGTCTGAGCCTTCCCACATCGTTTCCCACTTAGCTGTAATTTGGGACCTTAGCTGGCGGTCTGGGTTGTTTCCCTCTCCACGACGGACGTTAGCACCCGCCGTGTGTCTCCCGGATAGTACTTACTGGTATTCGGAGTTTGCAAAGGGTTGGTAAGTCGGGATGACCCCCTAGCCTTAACAGTGCTCTACCCCCAGTAGTATTCGTCCGAGGCGCTACCTAAATAGCTTTCGGGGAGAACCAGCTATCTCCGAGTTTGATTGGCCTTTCACCCCTAGCCACAAGTCATCCGCTAATTTTTCAACATTAGTCGGTTCGGTCCTCCAGTTGATGTTACTCAACCTTCAACCTGCCCATGGCTAGATCACCCGGTTTCGGGTCTATATCCAGAGACTGAACGCCCAGTTAAGACTCGGTTTCCCTACGGCTCCCCTAAATGGTTAACCTTGCCACTGAATATAAGTCGCTGACCCATTATACAAAAGGTACGCAGTCACCCCACGAAGAGGCTCCTACTGCTTGTACGTACACGGTTTCAGGTTCTATTTCACTCCCCTCACAGGGGTTCTTTTCGCCTTTCCCTCACGGTACTGGTTCACTATCGGTCAGTCAGGAGTATTTAGCCTTGGAGGATGGTCCCCCCATATTCAGACAGGATAACACGTGTCCCGCCCTACTCGATTTCACTGAACATGCGCTGTCGGCTACGGGGCTATCACCCTGTTTCGCGGTCCTTTCCAGAACCTTCACCTGACGCATGTAAAGCTTAAGGGCTAATCCAATTTCGCTCGCCGCTACTATCGGAATCTCGGTTGATTTCTTCTCCTCGGGGTACTTAGATGTTTCAGTTCCCCCGGTTCGCTTCATTAACCTATGTATTCAGTTAATGATAACTGCTTATGCAGTTGGGTTTCCCCATTCGGAAATCTCAGACTCAAGTGGCTGTTACTGCCTAATCTGAGCTTATCGCAAGTTACTACGTCCTTCATCGCCTCTGACTGCCAAGGCATCCACCGTGTACGCTTAGTCACTTAACCATACAACCCGAAGGAGTTTCGGGTTGTTGTTAAACAACCTAGGTGTCACACATTTATTTTTCATGAGTGTGTGACTGATTTTGCCGGACTCAATTTGAAGACTTACTGAATCAGTAAGCTTCGATACCAAGCACACTTGAATGTGTTTGTTGGTGTATTCCATTCAGGAATACATTGAGAACTTTACAAACAACAATAAATTGTTGTTTTGTCAGCTTTCCAAATTGTTAAAGAGCAAGATTCACTTTCTGTATCAGAAAGAAACCATTTTTAAAGATTCTAAAGGTAAAACCTTTAAAGATGGTATCCCGTAGGGGAGTCGAACCCCTGTTACCGCCGTGAAAGGGCGGTGTCCTAGGCCTCTAGACGAACGGGACACAGCAGTGTATCTCCGCACTAAAGGGCAGAGGTACGAATCTCTTCACTTTATTAAACACTATCAATCTGTGTGAACACTCATCGCAATAATCATTCGTATAAGGAGGTGATCCAGCGCCAGGTTCCCCTAGCGCTACCTTGTTACGACTTCACCCCAGTCATGAACCACAAAGTGGCAAGCGTCCTCCCGAAGGTTAAACTACCTGCTTCTTTTGCAGCCCACTCCCATGGTGTGACGGGCGGTGTGTACAAGGCCCGGGAACGTATTCACCGTGACATTCTGATTCACGATTACTAGCGATTCCGACTTCATGGAGTCGAGTTGCAGACTCCAATCCGGACTACGACGCACTTTTTGGGATTCGCTCACTTTCGCAAGTTGGCCGCCCTCTGTATGCGCCATTGTAGCACGTGTGTAGCCCTACTCGTAAGGGCCATGATGACTTGACGTCGTCCCCACCTTCCTCCGGTTTATCACCGGCAGTCTCCCTGGAGTTCCCGACATTACTCGCTGGCAAACAAGGATAAGGGTTGCGCTCGTTGCGGGACTTAACCCAACATTTCACAACACGAGCTGACGACAGCCATGCAGCACCTGTCTCAGAGTTCCCGAAGGCACCAAAGCATCTCTGCTAAGTTCTCTGGATGTCAAGAGTAGGTAAGGTTCTTCGCGTTGCATCGAATTAAACCACATGCTCCACCGCTTGTGCGGGCCCCCGTCAATTCATTTGAGTTTTAATCTTGCGACCGTACTCCCCAGGCGGTCTACTTAACGCGTTAGCTCCGAAAGCCACGGCTCAAGGCCACAACCTCCAAGTAGACATCGTTTACGGCGTGGACTACCAGGGTATCTAATCCTGTTTGCTCCCCACGCTTTCGCATCTGAGTGTCAGTATCTGTCCAGGGGGCCGCCTTCGCCACCGGTATTCCTTCAGATCTCTACGCATTTCACCGCTACACCTGAAATTCTACCCCCCTCTACAGTACTCTAGCCTGCCAGTTTCAAATGCAATTCCGAGGTTGAGCCCCGGGCTTTCACATCTGACTTAACAAACCACCTGCATGCGCTTTACGCCCAGTAATTCCGATTAACGCTCGCACCCTCCGTATTACCGCGGCTGCTGGCACGGAGTTAGCCGGTGCTTCTTCTGCAGCTAACGTCAAAAGATACCGCTATTAACGATACCTCCTTCCTCACTGCTGAAAGTACTTTACAACCCGAAGGCCTTCTTCATACACGCGGCATGGCTGCATCAGGCTTGCGCCCATTGTGCAATATTCCCCACTGCTGCCTCCCGTAGGAGTCTGGACCGTGTCTCAGTTCCAGTGTGGCTGATCATCCTCTCAGACCAGCTAGGGATCGTCGCCTTGGTGAGCCCTTACCTCACCAACTAGCTAATCCCACCTGGGCATATCCTGACGCGAGAGGCCCGAAGGTCCCCCTCTTTGAGCCGAAGCTATCATGCGGTATTAGCCATCGTTTCCAATGGTTATCCCCCACATCAGGGCAATTTCCCAGGCATTACTCACCCGTCCGCCGCTCGCCGCCCAACAAATCCCCCGAAGGTTCAATGTTGTCGCTGCCGCTCGACTTGCATGTGTTAGGCCTGCCGCCAGCGTTCAATCTGAGCCATGATCAAACTCTTCAATTAAAGTTTTGGCTCAATGAATACTGATAACATTACTATGTAATGTTGAATTGACTGTGCTCGATACCGAAGTATCAAATTGGTCACTCAGTTCATTGATAAATCTTTTGCGATTATCATCAACGAGTGCCCACACAGATTGATAGGTTTATATTGTTAAAGAGCTTTTCCGCTATCGACCTTGCTTTCAAAGCACTGTCGCTAGGGGTGCGTATAATACGCTTAAATTTCTGAGAGTCAACAGTTATTTTCAAACTTTCTTAACTCTTCACCGCTAACCACTTTGTGATGTTTGTCTCACTCCGTGTCGGTGAGGCGGCATTATAGGGAGGTCTGGAATTATGACAAGCACTTTTTTCAAATAATTTTTCGTTCGATTAAAAAGCCAGCAAATCGCTGTTTATCGAATAAAATTCCAACATTTGAGGGGGGTCACAGCAATTGGTTGGAAAAAAACCAAGCATATACGTAAGATTCATGTGTCTATTTTGTTAATCGTAGACATGCATCTTATTTTTATCTGATAAGTAGTATTTCAATATGAACTCTAATAAATCGATGTTATGGATTATCGCGCTGGTTATTCTGGGCGCTGTTATTTTCTCTCAGGTATCGACTCATCCTTCGGTGAGTTTTGTTCTTGGTGTAGTGGCTGCAGCTATTATCTTTAAACTTTTTACTTCTACTTCTTCACCCAAGGAGTCTCATGACGAGTCTTCGACTGCAACCAAAACACTGTATGTTGGTAACTTGCCTTACAAGGCGAATGAATCCCATGTGCGCGATCTGTTCGCAGAACATGGTGATGTGTTTGCTGTTCGCTTAATGAAGGATAAACGTACGGGTAAGCGTCGTGGGTTTGGTTTTGTGGTTATGGCCGCCGGTCATGCACAAGCGGCCATCGATGCTTTAAATGAGCAGGATTATATGCAGCGTACATTAAAGGTACGAATTGCGAATGATCCTAAGCACCCTGAAGAGGGAATGGACGAACAGGACTAAATCCTAGTTGTTCCAGCTTTTCATTCAGTGCGTCTTCCTCCCAGGGAGGCGCACTGGAGAAAATGCTGTGTCGATGTCCTTGTGCACAGCCTGTCTCTAAACGCAGTAAATCTTGTACCCGCCTTGCAATCGCTTCTCCCGAATCCACCAGCATGACATCCTTGCCTAATACCGCCTGAATTTCTTCTTTAATAAGAGGGAAATGGGTGCAGCCAAGTACAGCGACATCAATTTGCTGACGAAGCGGACTTAAGATACTTGCCAATTCATCCATATCAACGGCTTTACCACGCAGCTTTTCTTCCGCCATATCGACCAGACGTGTTGAGCCCAGCAGTTCGACATTTTTATCAGAAGAGAAATCGCGGATCAGATCATGCGTATACTGCCGTGTAATTGTTGCAGGAGTGGCGATAAGCCCAACTGCTTTACTGGCTAACATGGAGGCTGGCTTTATCGCTGGCACAACACCAACCACCGGAATAGAGAGTTTCGCCCGCAGACGTGGCAGAACAACCGTGCTGGCAGTATTACAGGCGATCACGACGATATCGAACCCTTGCTCGGCCACCAACTGTGTGATCAGCATATCAACGCGCTGCAGTAACGTTTCCTGAGCCAACTCGCCATAAGGATAGGCAGCGTTATCAAACAGGTAGGTGTAACTTACTTGCGGCAGACGCGCCTGTATCTCTCGATAGACAGACAACCCACCCACGCCGGAATCAAAAATAAGCGCTTTATATTGAGGATGTTCAGACACGCAATACCCCGATGGTTAGCATCAGTCGGAAAAGAAAACGCTCCGATCATACTCCCTCTTTGTGAATAGGCAACTACTGCTCAATCTCCTCCAGCGATGCCTGATAACGTTGATGGCAAAACCGCTCGCCACGTTGCACATGCGTCAAAGTAAGTTGAATAGGCTGTCGGAACCCAGGCGCAAATGTCACTAATGTGTGGAATTCACCATCTTCACCACAGGGATCCACATTCTCCGGTAAGCTTTGGATAAACTCAGTGCTGTACCATTGCCCACAATAGGATGCATCCAACGCCTGACCATCCGTGGTGACCACCAGCGTTACAATGCCGCGCGCTACGATTTCCTGAGCCAGCGCAGACGAGTCTTCGCCCAGTAACGGCAACACGCATTCCCAGCCAGCTGGCTCAATGTAGCTTTTGCGATACTCGGCAATGCCGTTACAGAACATGTCGCCAAACGCGACAGCTTCCACACTCAGCCCACAGCGCTTAATCCCGTCAACAATCAGAGATTGATAGACCGGGTTACTGGGAAACACTTCGGGTAATGCAATCTTGACCAAGGGTAACCCGAGTGCCTCGGCCTGCATCTCGACCACATTCAATGGCGTGGCCTGAAACGGCACTTCATCAGCCACATACGTGGTGTACAACCCCACCACTTCGTAGCGTGGGTCTTCTTGCAATCGCAACAGTGTCAGCGTCGAGTCTTTGCCGGATGACCAGCTCACAATCACTTTTTTCATCTTTGCCTCTGGATAACAAAAGCCGCCCGAAGGCGGCTTGAGGTTAGAACTGGTAACTCGCGTTCAGGTAGTACGCTCTTTCTGGCGAACGATACCCAACTGCCGTTTCATACTGTTCATTGAATAGGTTTTCAACTCGGGTACGCACAACAAAAGCGTCACTGACCCAGTAACCCACCGAGACATCCCATAAATTAGTGGCTGGAATGTAATCCTCATCGGTCGCCTCTGTTTTTGGCAGATCCAGACGTTTACCCGTAAAGGTGTAAGTGGTGTTGACTTCAACGTCGCCAAATTGCGCTGAGGTGATCCACTTATAGTTTTGTTTCGCACGGCGAGCCAATTGAACACCGTTATCATCTTCATGATCTTTAAATTCAGCCACGAGCGTATGGTTAATTGGACCGGTATCGAAGTTAACATCCATCTCCAGCCCTTTAATACGGGCATCAACGTTGTCTGAATACCAACCGCTGCTGCCTTCGTACCAAATAATCAGGTTATCGACTTTGTTATCGTAAGCAGAAATATTCCAACGGGCGAATGAGTAATCACCTGACACACCGACTTCAATGTTGCGTGATTCTTCTGCTTCCAGATCTGGGGTGGTCGTCAGGTCGCTATAGCTCGGCGCTTTATAAGCCGTACCGTACGACGCTCGCACACGGTGATACTCACCAAGCTGATAGCCTGCGGCAACAGACCAGGTCGTATGTTCATCATACTTATCATGCTTGTCATGACGAACATTAGCTTCAAGTACCCAATCGCTGATGGTTAGCTTGCCTGAACCGAAGATGCCTTTCGTGTCACGGCTCTCTCCCGCCAACGAATGAGCAGAACCGTAGCTCAGTGCATCATCACCAAGAGATTCACGGCGCCCATCAACACCACCGCCCAACTCAACGTACTCATTCAATTGATAGATGTTGGCCCATTGAATCTGGGTCAGATCGATATTGGCACGGGTGCTGGCGTTATCCTTACCTTCACTCTGGCTGTAGTCCAGATTCTCTGTTTGTTGGTAGTTGAGGGTAACGAGGCTCTTTAGTTTCGCGCCTTCATAGTTCAGTTGACCCGTAAAACTCTGGTTATCAGAAAAACCATGGTACACACTGCCTGATGAGTTGTACTCCACATCACTGTCAAACCAGCTGGCCGACACATAACCCAGCCAGTTGTCATTAAAGCGATGCTCGTAACCACCCATCAGATTCTGGCTTTCATAACCGTAATCGACACCCGTCTGTGTGCTTTTGATATCGTAACCGTCGGTTTTCTCAAAACCAGCCGCCAGTTGCAGATGGCCTTGCTCATTCACATCCGCCTTAGCAACCACATCACCTTTACGGGTCTGGTTGCTACCAATGCCAGCTGTCACTTGCTTAAGATTATTGCCACGATGAGAGCGGGTAATAATGTTGATCACACCACCTACTGCATCGGAGCCATACATAGCCGCGCCGGGACCACGGATCACTTCTAAGCGTTCAACCAAACCTAGCGGAAAATGGTTAATCGCCACACCACCGGCTGCAGAGTCAATACGCACACCATCAACCAGCACCAGTACATGATCGCTGTTGGTACCGCGCATAAACACTGACGCGTTGTGACCACGGCCACCATTCTGGGCAATTTCGACACCCGGAACTCGGCGCAGCACTTCCGTGAGCGAGTTAGCTTGGTACTGTTCGATTTCCTGACGGCTAATCACCGTAGTTGCAGATAAAACAGAAGCTTGCTTTTGCTCAAAACGGTTCGCAGTCACCACAACGGTTTCGTCTGCGGATGTGTCCTGAGCGAATGAAAAAGAGGCGTAAGGAAGCAGCGACGCCACTGCCACCGCTAGAAGGGATTTATTCATTATATTGTCCTAAATCGCGTTAATCCGACTGAGCATGGCTTCTTGCCGCTTCTTCGCTCAGTTGCTGGCAGGTCTTCGGACTTGAGAGCACTGTCACCTACTAACTCGACTTCCCGCACATTGCAGTGTCACCTGAGTGTTCGTTCTCTCTTACCGCTGCGCGTCAGTTCTGGATTCTCACCAGATTCCCTTTTCAGTCATTTAGCCATCTAGGTAGCTAAATCACACCAGCTTGGCGCTGATAGTATTGAGCAATTAATGAATTGTCTAGCTCAGATTGGCATAAGCTATAGTTTTACAGACGCGATTTTCACCAATTCAGGGACAAAACTGGACAAGCGCGAGGGATTGAATAAAATCTGCGCTCTTTATTTGAATGCACCCAAAAGGTAAAACCATGGCGACTCTCGACGTAAACCCGAACCACTACCAAGCTCAGCTGGACGACAAGGTCACTCGCCTGACCGACATGTTCCAGGCCTATCAGGTACCGGAGCTGGAAGTGTTTGAGTCGCCGCAGCAACACTACCGTATGCGCGCTGAGTTCCGCGTGTGGCATGAAGGCGAAGACATGTACTACATCATGTTCAACCCGGAAACCCGCGAAAAGTACCGTGTCGATCAGTTCCCGGCGGCAAGCCGTTTGATCAATGATCTGATGCCTCTGCTGATGGATGCCATGAAAGGCGATGACACGCTGCGTCGTAAACTGTTCCAGGTCGATTTCCTTTCGTCGCTGAGCGGTGAAGTGCTGGTATCGCTGCTTTACCACCGCCAGTTGGATGACGCGTGGACCGCGGCTGCGAAGAAACTCAAACAGCGCCTGAATGATGAGGGCTTCAACCTCAACCTGATTGGCCGCGCACGCAAAATGAAAATCGTGCTGGATCGCGATTACGTGGTGGAAAAACTGCACGTGAACGGCCAGCCGTACATTTATCAGCAAGTTGAAAACAGCTTTACCCAGCCCAACGGTAAAGTGGCGGAAAAAATGCTGGAATGGGCCGTCGACTGCACCCAGGAAAGTAAAGGTGACTTGCTGGAGCTGTACTGTGGTAACGGCAACTTCTCTCTGGCTCTGGCACAAAACTTTGAGCGTGTACTGGCCACCGAACTGGCCAAGCCTTCTGTAGAATCAGCGCAATACAACATTGCCGCGAACCATATCGACAACGTACAGATCATCCGTATGTCAGCAGAAGAGTTTACTCAGGCAATGGAAGGCAAACGTGAGTTTAACCGCCTGAAAGATGCGGGCGTAGATCTGAAGAGCTACAACTGCAACACTATTTTTGTCGATCCACCGCGCTCAGGTATGGATATCGACACCTGTAAGATGGTGCAAGGTTACGAGCGTATTCTTTACATCTCGTGTAACCCGGAAACACTAAAAGAGAACTTGGATGTCTTGTGCGAAACCCACAATGTGACCCGTTTTGCACTGTTCGACCAATTCCCTTACACCCACCACATGGAAGCGGGTGTGCTTCTAGAGCGCATTAAGTAAAGTATTTGACGGGTTTCACATTCAATAAAAATCAATCTGGGTACGGCGTGGGGTACGGCAACATTAAAAACCGACTTCACGCCATAACATAAAGTTCTTTGTCATCTAGTTGTAAGTTTGATAAAGATTTTCAGCCTAAAACAAAAAAATTAGCTTTCCCCTTCATTGAAGGCAAAAACCAGTACGTTCGACCAATTGTGATATGAGGCAATACAGCTATCGCGAATAAAAAGACAGGATATATTTTAATTCTGGCCCGATTGCATAGCGTCTTCAAGCAGAGTGATGAATGAAGCACAGTCACCTAGATAGTTGGGGTATGCTTCTGATAGTTGCCCCATATTTTTCGTAGATATAAGAAGGGTGTTTAATCTCGCATGACTACGAGTCATTTTCTCAGCTGCGTTGTAAACCGAGATAGCTTGGGTATAATTCTCAAACTCTTCACTAAAAATCATTTCTAACGAAGTTTCGTCAATAACTAACAGAACATGTTCTATTGAGCCATCACGACAACCTTCAACTTTTTCAGATAAGATTTTAAAGCTTCTCAATCGACTCAATGCATTGATTTCACGATTCAATTCAATCAGTCTATTTGAAAACTGAGTCCTATTGTCATTGCTTAACTCTATTGCACCTTCGGCGTCAGCAATATACTGACTCATGATGGAAAGTAGCTCTTCCCACTGAACCTGCAACTTCTCTTTGTCTTCATCTGGGCTATGGGAATGCGTCTTAATCTTAGTACCTTCCAAAATATCGACGATTTCTACTGTTGTCGCCCAAAGATGCTGAAGACGAGTACGTAGCTGAGCTTCTATATTAAAACTTTTACCGCTGGCATGGTCATAACGATATATAACATGCAAACTTCGGTATCCGCAGTCATTAGGTTTAGGATTAGTGATGTAGTCATCAATGTCCTTAATCTTAATTCGACCTACTTTTTCTACGGTAACTTGCAGGCGCTCTTTTGCTTTCTCCAACGATTCAAGATCAGGGAAAATTGCCCGACAACCACCAATATCGTTCATATTGGTTACACAGGTCGCATTCGTAGTTTCACCATCAAGAGATTTACGCTGTAGCTTATCTACTATGGTTTCTAAACGCTTCAGTCGTGTCACTGGTTTAACATCTATCCCAAGCTCTCGACAACATCGACCAACAAGGTAGGCGATAGTATTCAGTGGTTTTTCATGGGCTGCGCGAAACTGCTGGATGGTCGCAGTCGCGGATTTAAGATCGCCTTCTTTCTTGCGTAGTCGTCGCCCTGCTTTCTTAACTCCGTTATTGGAGTATGAGAAATCTTCAGCGGCACTTTCATCAACCGTTCTTTCAAGAAAATCTTGGAAGCACAGCTCATAGTCGTCTTGGAAGTTTTTTGATGCCTGTTCGGCGGTGGGAGTGTCGTCAATTTGAAAACTGACGACACGTTTTTCTTTATCACTCACAGGCTAGCTGTTCGCCCTGATTGTTTGATCTGAGTGTAATGAGCTTGAATCAAATGGTCAGGGATCACTTTTTGATGTGTGCCATCCCATACTTGATGCCATGGACTACCCTCACGGTGAGTCAGATCTACAAGCTGCGGGCCGGTTAAATGCCCCAGTTGTGATACTACATCTTTGACAATAGATTCACTTTCATGATCTAACACCACATCACATTGTTCGGTGATCACGTTACTGCCATACGATTTAAAGCGAAAATAGACAGAAGGAACTACGGGACCAAATTTCCAAGCAAATACGTCATCCACAACAAGAGGACGCTGGAAGTGTGCCAATGATAAACCGTGGCAAACATAGGTAAGTTTTTGTAGCTGCAAATTGGAGAAGCATTTACCTTGCTCTTTCGCATGCTTAAGCAAGCTCCATGCAACGTCTACAGCACTGTATGTGTGATATGCTTTCATCTTCTTATTCCAATTTCGTCTAAATAGTTTACATAATCCAGTCGATGCAACGTAAAAAGTGTAAACCATTGCTGTATTTAAAGACAGTAATTTTATTCACAGTTAGATGCTCGTTCGCAAAATTTAGCAACATATTCATGTGAATAACCCACCTCCATAGATACTAACGCACTACAAACCATACACTACGCACCTGTTCACCAAGGCTACCCAATAAAATTAAATTAGCTTAGCTCTGGCTGACAATATTGTATTTTGAAGCAACTCTACCGTTTCAATCACATTTCTCCCACCAGCGACTAAACGGTGTAAATCCTCAAAATTCACTTTCACATACTTGTTTTTCCTAGGATTAAAAATTACACCATATCTCCAAGCTATCATCTCAGGATTAGACAATGAATACGTGAAGTTTAGAAGCCAGTAGAGAAGAGTTTGACGGTAATCACCCGCTGAAAAATTCTTGTTCGTGCATTTCACTTCCACCAAGCAATCATCAAAACAAAAGTCTCCTTGGCTAGAAGATATCCACTCCAATCCAGCAATAGATGGGGAAATAATGATCTCTTTTCCCTTTGACAGTTCGCCTAGCCCCAACACCAAATTACTTGCAACTAATTGAATTAATTCTCTGTCTTCATCAGTTAGCTGACTAGGAGTTTGAGCATCAAAAAAGCGTGACTGCCTTTTTAAGGCCACATCTAGATAATCATCCTCAATAAGTTCCTCTCCTCGGAGTAAAAACTCGGCTCTAGCACAAGCTATCTCATAAAGCATAGCCGGACTTAAACTCATCTTGCAGAGTTCGGCCTCTGAAACTGCCTCTATATTCTCAAGTTCCAACCATGTTTGGTTTAACCCCGCTACTATACCGGGAACCAAACCCGGGAATAGAATTTCGCAAATTCCAGGAATGTCTCTAGCCACTGTTCGGGGATCTGTAAATGGAAGCCTTAGGAATCGCATGATGCGGACCACCCCTTATAAAGTTCAGCGAATGAATTTGAAACTTCGCTCTCAAACCCTAAGGCCCAAGAGTGTTCAATTTTTTTCTTTACCCTGCCTCTAAAGTGATTCCCCTCTTCCCCAAATTTGTATGACGCCAGCCAGAACATTCGTTGCAATTCCTCATGGCTAGTATCGTATCTGTTACTCGCTGATAAGAACCGCGATCTGCTTTTCCAATGTCGCCAACAATCCACACTAGCTCGTTTAACTGTGACAAACTCTGAATTGTTAAATCGTTCCTGTACAAAAACAGCTCGTTTGGGCGTTTCTTTAAATCTAATAGCCCTCATGAAATGTAAGCAATTGGCTTCTGGCAGTAATAAATGTTCACAACTATCGATAACACGGTCCAAGCTAAAGTCTATTGTTGCATGTATAGAACCAAAATTTTCATCCGACCTTATTTTCGAAATCCCCCTCATTATTTTTGACCACGATGCTCTAAATGCATTCAAGTTTTTAGGTTTCAACAAGGTTTGACAAAGCTGCGCTGCTGCTTGAGGACTCTGAAATTCCAAAGTTCGGCTTATTTGAGCGACCAAGTATGAATCAGGCTGACTCTTAAACGTCTCTGCTTGTAAAAGGTTTACTACATCAATCTCATTTACTGCCTGTTTTAGCTCTTCATACTCTGCGTGAGGGTCATCAGTGTAAGGGTCAAAATACAAATCAATTTCTTTGAGCTTACCAGCTTGCTCATCATCAGAACTAAGTTGTGCCGTAACAAAATTCTTATAGTGCAGTGCACTTAAAAAAGTTGTCTTAGTGCGATTAAGAGACAACCCATAATCTGCAAGATATCTAGACAATGAGGATAGTGATTTGTAAGCATCCGATTGGCTGCTGGCGATCAAAGTATAATCATCAACATAACGGTGCCAGACTATGCCTGATGATGTAAGTAACTCATCAATTGCATGCATTAGCACTTCAGCCAGTACACGCGAACACTGCCCCCCAACAGGAAGTCCAAACGATCTTCCCGAGCTCATTTGATTAAGTATTCTGTCTAACTGAGTAGAAACCGTAGAGTGCTCTGAGAAAAGGTCACCTATTAGATTTTCCAAGCGATGATGGTAAATATGCTCATAGAAACCAGATACATCTGTTTGAACTACAACTGATTTATCATCTGTCAATAATTCTTCATCGAGCGTTGTTGACTTGTATGAGTACCAAGAATGCTCTTGCAAAAATAATCTACTCTCTTCATCTGAATGCCGATATGAATGCGCTCTGTCGTGTCTAAGAGGGGCTAGTTTTTCAGAAATGGCAATTGCAAGACCATTTATGTATACGTTCCAAAACGGGTGGATCTTAGTTGTAATCCGAAAGCCACTCGTCCCGCTTGGTACAAGTAGTCTCTCATGAAAAATGGAAAGAGAGTCAATTGTCTGCCTAGCACTCTTTTTTCCACCCTTCTCTAAGGTTTGAAAAAGATCGTAAGCAACCCGTGCAATATCTACATGGCAATCCGAAATAAACCTGTTATCAAGATCAAAAGGGAGGGTGTCATTATCGCCGTGAGCTCCAACCTCTCTAGCAGCCTTGGTAAAATGTTCTAAAGTCACTTCTTTTGACATTTCACTACCTATTCTGGTTATTGATAAAAAAAAAGAGTACGCACAAAGGCGTACTCAATAAGAAGTTATCTTTTTACTTTCGAGGTACGTTTGTTAGTAGCTTCGGCTTCATCATAAGCTTGTCCAACAAGCTCTAGCTGTTTATTAAAGAGATCATCGCTATCATTTACACCTCGTGAAAATTCAAAATTTGACGAAACCATTCGTGTTCCTATGCCAACTAAAACCTAGATGCAGTTTACATGATTTTATATTCACTCCGGTTGATATTGAGTCATTAGACATGAGAATAATCACACTTCCTCGTAAAACCGTACAGATGTCTTCAGTTCACATAGCTAAGTCCCCCTCAACCCAAAAATCTTCAGGCATATGTCATCAATGTGAAACCCCATCATTGATTCCGACAGGAGCCCGAAATGAATCCCAAAACACCCGATTACCAAAAGCAGCAACGCTATCAGGAAAATGAAATCCTAGAGCATGCCGCTGAGATACTGGCTACGCGCTACGTGCGTGGTGATGCCCTCACAAACCCTGATGCCACCAAAGAGTATGTGCGCTGTAAGCTAGGCAGCTATGAGCGTGAAGTGTTTGCCTTATTGCTACTAGATAACCAAAACCGACTGATTGAATTTAAAGAGCTGTTTCATGGAACAGTGGATGCGGCCAGTGTCTACCCGCGAGAAGTGGTGAAAGCAGTCTTGGAAGTCAATGCCGCAGCGGTGATATTCGCCCATAACCATCCATCTGGAGACTCAACGCCATCTCAAGCAGACAGACGCATAACCGAAAGACTCAAAGATGCTTTAGCGCTGGTGGATGTACGAGTTCTCGACCATATCGTGACAGGCGATACCTGCACCTCATTTGCTGAAAGGGGGTGGTTATGATTGAGCAACATTATGGTGAGCTTTCTATTGATGATGCGCTACATACGTCATTGGAAGCACTTCTGAATAGATACGACATCTTGGACAATGCGGAACGACTCGTGCTGAACTGCCGCCAAATGAGTTACTACCGACATCGACAAGGTTTACATCCCATTGAGGTGCAACTTAAACGTGAGTCAGCCTCTAGCCCTTGGCTGGTGGTGTTCTTTGCCAGCTTCTCTTATCCCGATGACAACAGTACAACCGTTGAGCCTGAGTTGTACTTTCACCTTGCTAATCGTTGGTGCTATCAACCCGATGTGGGGAGCACGGATTTATCCCACCCAGAGGTACAAGAACTGCTCTCAGTATGGATGAAAGCCTTTGCTCGCCACCTTTCTAGAAACGTCTTTGATAACGTGCAACTGACAATGGTCGGTACGTTCCACTAAATTCTCACTCTCTCATTTCTTATTTGAATCCTGAAACAAGGAGGACTCACTATGTCCAAATTAACCTTCACAGCATCATCACTACCTGTGTCCAAGAAACTGCATAAGCTGCTAAGTGAACAGTTCACCGCTCATTTGCTGAGTAATGAAGCACTGACCACCAGCCGTTATCTAGTGTTTAATTTTCGCGATAAAAGTTACAGCGCGGAGGAAGGAGGCTTCCATCCGGTTGAGATGGCGATTTGCCAAACTTCAACAGGGGAATGGAGCATTGAGTACATCACCGACTTTGCTTATATGGGTAACTACTATCCAGAGCTAGAGCGCAACTTGGATTTCGATTTTCGGGTTGGGCAGTTCTTTATGGCCTATCGTGGCTGGCTACCGATGCAAGGTAGCCGTGATGCCAAAGAGCTGTATCGGCTATGGGAGAATAACTTTCTTGCCTATGTCGATACGGACGCTTACAACGAGATAGCCGTCACCCCGCAATAACTCATGACTTCCCTTCTTCTACAAATCATCAAACTTGTCACCGCCCTCATTACGCTGTTTTCACTCTCCCCGTTTTTCGGCGCTATTGGAGCCCTATCCACTTTAGGGTTTCTGGTGGTGCTGTTGATTGGGTTATTGGTAGCGATTGCCGAGCTCAGTGATAAGCATAAGCCTCGTTAATGTTAATCGGCTCACGCTTTGGTGATGCCGATTGATGCTGTTTTCACCGTTGGACATTATGTGTCTGACCCACCTCTATTCTCCCGACATTAAATGTCCGACTCCGGTGTGGAGCTTTGATGTATTGAGAGCGTAGTCATGAGCAATAAAACCAGCATTGAAGGGTTATCCGCTTTGCTGCACACGCTGATGCTTATTCCTCAACATCGATGGATCACCGTTAGGGAGTTGCAGCAGCAGTTAGCCCTACTCGATATCCACCGCACCACGCGCAGCATTAAACGCTACCTCGATGACATCATTGTCGAAGTGTTTAACGTGGAGTGTGATTCGATGAGCATGCCCCATGTTTATCGCAAAACCTCAGAGCAATTACTGAAGCTCAACAAGCAGGAAATGCTCTATTGGCAACTGACCAACAAGTACTTACTGCCGCTTGTTCCTGATGCACTGAATTATGGGCAAGGGTCCTCCTCGGAGAGAGACAAACCCTTGCCACACAAGGGTTCAGCACATTCAAAAGAGCAAGAATGGTTAGCAAAAGTACATGTGGCATTGCCCACTATTCGCGAGTGGAGTGACGAGCAACGGCAAGTGTTGAATGCGGTACACACGGCATTACTGCACAACCGTATGCTCAAGATATCTAGCCAAGTATTGCAGCAAGAGAAGGCGCTCATTGAGCCACTGGGACTCTCGGTTCAGTGTGACGCGCTCTTGCTGCTCTTTCGATTAACCGGTCAACACACGATACGCACCCTAGCTTTGCCTTTGATTGATGAGGCCAGTGTATCGACGTTTTCTTTTACCTATCCGACTGATTTCAATCTTGAGCGGTTCATGCGTGAACACGATGGAATCAGTGCGTCCTGAATTTCACTCACCGATAAGGAGAGCACCGTTATGACATTAATCAACACCCTACTCCGATACGCCGCTATGAACGTGCTGTTTATCGGACTCACCGCTTGTGGAGACCAAAAAGAGGCTCAAGCAGCAACAGCAGATATTGAAGTGTCGATATCAGCTAACCCTCACTGGGGAACATTGGCCTTTGACCTACAAGCCATCACTGACAACACCGTAATTAGCAATGTGGTGGTTAACCGAGGCAACTGCCGATTACCCGCAGGCACGACCTCAGAGCTATCAAGAAACGTTTCATTAAACTTCGGCCAAACCTACACCGGATACAGCAACAACTGCACCGTCGACAACGTGAAAGAAATCGAAGTCACCTCCAGTGCAGGTACCTTTGTTTACACCTTCTAACTCTCTATCCCTCAATAACACACTAAAACAACTCGTAAGGATCAACTATGAACAAGTCATCTCTACTTATCACTACAGCGTTAGTTTTCTCTACCTCTTCAGCCTTTGCTGGTGGAACACTAGGCGGCAACCCATCCGCAGATTCGGGAGCCGTCAACGTCAGTGTGGGCAAATGCACTCAATACAAAATGGATGTGAAAGAGGCGCAACAGAAAGGTAAGGACGTAGCGACCATTACTGTTCCTGACGGCTGTGAAACAGTCAAAGAAAAGTAACGCCACCAGCAGCGGTAAAAATGACAATGGGGAGCAATTACGCTCCCCATTCTTTTTTTTGCTTCTATACACACAAGCTGCACAATCAATAAGTCAGCCTTCTAAACTCATTTTTGGACAAAAGCTTCTAAGCGAAAATGACTTAGTGGCATCCGTTCAGATAATAGAAAGTATCTTGAATCATTAAACACTTTGTATGTGTGGTGAAATTGGTTCATATGGTATTTCACTTTCTTCACCGAATGAAGACTCAGCCAGTTCAATTTCGCCAATTGATGTATAGACATCAAAAAGCTCGCTATACGCCTGACCACGACACTCAAATCTTGTTTAATTTATTTCAAAACTAAAATGGGCTGCCTTTGATATTTTCGTTCCCAAAGATTTTACCAAGGGCAGTAAGTGATTTATCAGAGAGGTGCTGCGTAAAGAGGAGCGTGAGGTTATGTTTCGCCCGAGAACAGCTGACATAAAACAAGTTTCTATTTCGTTCAAAAGTCTCGTATCTTCCTTTTGGGACACCGTCATCTATCCATTCAAGCATTTGATCCCAGTTGTAGTGATTCCAGCCACGACCGCAGACTACTAGTACATTATCAAACTGGGCACCTTTTACTCCATGCTTGGTTGAAAACGGGGTTTTATCATTTATGTACTCGGCCAAATTTATGACTTCAGAGTAAGACACAGCGCGAAGACGCCTAATTTTGTCGACGAAACTCAATTCATCTGGCTCCAATGAATTTTGGTCACGGGCAGATAGTGTCTGATAGCGGACTTCAGAATCTGCGACTTTTGCCGGTACTCTCGGCATACTAGTAATTATCAACAGGTCTAAAACATCACCGATTGTAGATGTGTCTCTAAGTCGCATTAACTTTTCTAAATTCTCAATCCAAGCAGTTTTGTCAGCTTGCGACGTTAAGTAGGAGCGGTTTTTCTTTTTAATCTGAAGCAATTCACCATACTTACGTTGTTGGAAAGCTAGCGCCGTTAACTCGACAGTATCAACAAAGAACTCAATGTATTTGTCATTTTTTTTCAGATAGTCTTCTGAATATTTGAAACAATCAGCCAAAGTCTTAAATTTCTGTTCGGTAGCTATCAAGTTATTCGTCAGAAACAATATTTTGGTTTTAGATAACGACATATCCCAACCATGTTCAACCATTAATGATTTGGTTTGCTGGATAAATCGTCTAGTTTCTTCCTCAGAAAGATCATCTTTCCAATGTGCACCAGTTTGACGTGCACCTTGCCAATCATTTGAATGGTAGACCTTTATACCTCCAACAGAGCTTGGGTCGGATTCGGCTTGAGGTAATTCCGGGCGCATGCGATTCAGGCATTCAACGATGTTTTTATCAGAACGGAAATTGGCTCGTTTGCCAATCTCGATGATTTTTCCTGCAGGGCTCTGGATCAACCCACAGGCTGACGAGCCGTAAATTTTTTGCCAGTGATCACCAAAAAGGCCAACCACAACTCCCGAATCATTATCAATCAGGTTTTGCACGATACTTTCGGCAAGTGCGCTATCAGTGTCTTGATATTCATCGATAAAGATAATTGGGAATTTACTTTTCAGTAATTTCTGGAATTTGGGAAAGGCCAACATGCGAGCCATTAACGCGACTACATCGTCATGATGCAGAGAAATTTCATGCTCTTTAATCGACGCATAACCTATATCGTACTTAACAGTTTGATGACTAATTCCCGCCGATTCTGCAATTCTCTCTTGCCACTTTTCTCCCAGCGTAGGAATAAGTTGTCTCAACTGCTCCTGGTAGTTTTGCAAAATACTCCAAATGAACGCATGAATCGTATCCGCAAAAATGACTGGATTATTATCGGTTCTTGCCTTGATCTCATCTTTCGCCACGTTTGTGTAAGTGATGCATGCAACCTGTTTTCCTGAGATGGCCAACTCATTCGCTCGTAAAGAAATTAGATACTTGAGCGACTCAATTAACGAATATGTTTTACCTGCTCCAGCCCCAGCTTCCAGTCTGAAACATTGTCCTTGGTCAATACAACCTCTCAAGCTTTCAAGTGTCTCTACCGACGCCTGTGCTGCGGGGTTCAATGCAGTCATGATTGCACTCCTTCAACAGCAACTGTTGGGTCTTCGTCTAACCATGCGCACCCTTCTTGGATATACTTGGGGACGAGCCAATCCGTATTACTTATACAATATTCAATAGCAAAATCAGCTTTGCTCTTTTTGCCGATATCTTTTGCCTTGTCATAAACAGCGTTCTCAAGTGCGGAACCAGTTAAGTTATTTAGCTGGAATAACTGGCTATTAACCAAGATAAATGCATCTTCAAAGCTGCGGCCACATAAACCACTAACATCTTCATCTACCTGAAAAGCAAGTCGCCGACATCCGAGAATTTTAGAATCTGAATCTTTAGCTCTAATAGTGGCTAAGTCAGAATACCCCTCCTCGCCAAACCATTTCGAAATTCCTACGTTACTCGATCTATCCCCCTGGCTCACCATTACAGCGGCATGATGTTGTTTTGAGTCAACTGCGTCTAAGTCAGTAATAAAGAGGGTTTTAAGCTCAAGAAAATCTATGAATTTGTAGAAGTGGTGTGCATAAGCGCCACCAATTTCGACGACTGACAGGTATTTCTGTCTTAAGTTAGTCCCTAAAGCTGCGTCAACTTTTTTAATCATTTGAGGCAACAATATCCTTTCAGTCGCCCCTTCAACGAGGATCGCTCGGTCTGCAAAATACAGGTCGCATTTTGTGAGCGTCAGGTATTTATGCAAAAACTCTTTGTCGCCCGCTGCTTCGGCACTTTGGAAAGCAACGCCCAGATCCTTAACTTTGGTCTCATTTCCATTTTTGGATAGAAAATAACGAACCTTGCTAAAATCAGCTTCGTTGGCAATATGCGAGGAATGAGTACTCACGATAAATTGTACAGGCCACACCTGTTGACCATTCAGCTCGCGCTGGAACTGTTCGACGATTTGTTCAAGTTGTCGAATAAATACTTCCTGCATTTGCGGATGAAGATGAGCTTCGGGTTCTTCTATGAAAATTACATGTCCTTTCGGTGGCGTTTGATGGCTTTGAAACTCACGGAAATATTCATAAATTCGGAAGAGGATAAATATTAGATTCCGCATTCCCAGCCCGTTATAGGTTTCAGGCAATGTAAAATGGTCATCTCGTTGATAGTAAACTCGGGTATGACTTTCCAGCAGTGATTTCACATTGAGTTCGGTTGCAGCGCTTAAATTGGGATCATTCAAGCCCGGATATCCAAAAATATTCAAGGTAGGCAATAACGCTTGAACTCTCTGTTGAAAATCAGTATCAACGATTTCCTGCAATTCTTCGACGACTGTATTGATCTCAGCTGATTGCGCCTTAAAAGCTTCAGGCGCTCCAACGCTGCTCGCACTTTTGAAAATATTACCTAACGATTTACCAAGCACATCACGTTCATTGTGCGTTTCGTCATCTAAACCGCGTTGCGCATTTATAAGCCCTGACAGCAGTAATTTTTTAAATGACGCAAACTCAAGCCTAGCGCTATTGCTCTGGTTTGTCGGCTCGACCGCGTAAACGGTAGCCTCGTAGTAATGCTCTATCCTCGCTCTAAGATCCGAGAAATATTGCTTTCTGTTGGCGCTATCGAGCCCACTAAAAAAATCGCTGATCTTGCCATCTTTTAATTGATAAGAAATCAGGATAATTGTTTCAAATAATTGGTCATCAAAATCGATAATAAAATCGCCAAGGACGCCATATTCATCTGCATTATCTTGATAATTAATGAGTAACTCTAGCTCGATTGTTGGAAGCATCGGCCTCACAACATCATCTTCAGCACCGCCTTGAAGAGCATTCAGTGCATCTTCGAAACCTGTCAGACAAGATTGATTGAAATCCTCATAACGCACCTTGGGACCGGCATGATTCAGAAAACTGCGAAAAGCCTCAGCAAATGAAGTTTTCCCAGTATTGTTACGCCCAACAATAATGGTTGTTTTTTCATCAATCGAAAATGACACATCTTTGAGCAGACGATAGTTTTTAATTCGTACGTTTTTTATTTTCACTTTTCATCCCTGACTCAAATTTTATCCGATATTAATAAGCACTTTGTAGCATTACTAAAATTGGGTCAATCGTCGCGTTTCAGAGTGAGCCTAAAGTCACGTTACTAAATCACTTAATGGAGCAAAAACAATTTAACAGTATCAATGAACAGCTTTTAGAGCCCCAACAAAATTGTCTAAGCTCAATGGCTTGTAGAAGAGATAGCCCTGTAAATACTGAACACCTTTAAGTCTTAAAGCCTCGGCTTGTTCTTTTGTCTCCACGCCTTCAGCCACCACATGGACTTTCAAACGGTTTGCTAGGTCCACCATATTATCAATCAGACTCGCACTGAGCTCATCACTCGGATATCTGTCCACAAAACGCTTATCGATTTTCAAACCACCAATGTTGAGCTCCAGTATGTTCTCAAGCGAAGAATACCCTGTGCCAAAATCATCGATAACGACAATAATGCCCATATCATGCAACTTACGTATGGTTGCAAGCGTTTCAGGGGTGTAAGAGACAATTTGTCTTTCGGTTAACTCCAACACGACCTTAATGAATTTTAACTTCGAACACTGTCGAAACTTAGCCACGGAGTTAAGTAATCCTTGCGCATGAGGCTTGGTCAGTTGAATGGGGCTAATGTTGAATGCAACATGAAACTCGGGCGATACCGCGTAATAGTGTTTAAGGAAAAACTCATAGGTTTTATCTATAAGCTGGATACTCATTGGCACTATCAGTCCGGATTTTTCAGCAATCGGGATAAAGTCATCTGGACGAATCAACGACGATTTGTAGTTCCAACGCATGAGTATTTCACAACCCGTTAGAACACCGTTTGAATCGGTCACCCCTTGGGCATAGGGCTCAAATTCCCCTTTTTTTAATCCCTTGCTTAATGCTTGTACTACCTCTCTTTTTGAATCATAGAAGAAATAGAACGCACTGATTGCAGAAGAAAAAAGTAACAAGATCAGTAGTGACCAAACATCTGACTTCAAGAAGTATAAAAACATCTTCTGATAGTCATACCTGGTGCTGATGGAATACGGAAAAGCTCCCGACTCAATGTACAAGGTATCAGGGTTTTCAGTGGCGACTAGCTGCCCCTTCTCATTAACCCAACCCGTATTGGTGTTGATATGAAAAGGGGTTTCCATTTCCAGAATTTTGACAACACCAAATAAGATGAACCCATGAAGTGACGCGGCGACAGCAAGGTCATCATTACCCGACTTGATAACAACGATAGTTTTCCCTGGCACAACGATGTTTGAAGTGATGACATTGAAATTGATAAACGTGGTAGACGGAAGGACGCCTCCAATGTTGGGTTCAAAAGTTGAGCACACAACCGTGCCCTGTTTAACCACATTGAGACTTTGAATGCTAGGAACCGCGATTATCGTATTGCCTAATGCATTAACGTCTGCGGAGCAATCCCCTGTGATGTGCCTGAGCACATTGTCGACCGCCTCTGTCGCTGCTTGAAATTGCCCATCGAGAACCTCCAGAGACAAGCTCAGTCTAGATCTGGTTTCTGACTTATAGTTTTGAACTGACTGAAAAAACAAAACGCCATAGGTGAGGAGTACCAAACCGATAAATAGATAGCAGCTATGGAAGAGTTTAAGCCTTCTAAATGGGCTTTTATTGTTCAACGTCACATAATACCCTTTGCCAACAACTTTACTCTGTTTTTCATAAAGTTGTTTTCCTTACCCTATATGAACTCATTATAGAAGATAATATATCGAACATCATACAGCCTGTAGCACGTATCATCCACCACCAACCCATTCCAAAGCCCCAAACTCGGACAATCAGTCAAATGGATCTATCGCTATACAATTGAGTACTCAGAGTCAATAATAACTGCATGAATATCTAAATGGTCAACTCAATGTCTACATTTAATTCAGATGAATCTCTACGTGGCATTACAAACTTTGTCGTTGCTGCCAATTCTTCTAGTTTCACTGAAGCCAGTGAAAAACTGGGGATCACGAAATCCGCCGTTGGGAAAAGTATCGCCAGGTTGGAGGAACGCTTGGGCACCAAACTTTTCCATCGCTCAACGAGGAAGCTTAGCCTGACAGGTGATGGTGAAGCTTATCTCAACAGTTGTACAACGGCGCTAGAGATCCTCGATTCAGCCGAAAACTCCCTAAGCCGACGCCAAGATAACCCTTCGGGGGTCATCCGTATTGATATGCCCGCTTTTTTTGGCCGCCACCTGATGATGCCCATTCTGACAAACTTCTCTCAACGATACCCTGAGATCCGATTTGAGATGTCGTTCAATGACCGTCTGGTTGATCCAGTAGAAGAAGGTTTAGATCTGGTTTTGAGATTCAGTGAGCTCAAAAGCACGAATGAATTGAAATCTCGCTGTCTAAGTGACCAACACCTGTATTTGTGTGCCACCCCTGAGTATCTTGAACAATATGGAACACCAACACACATTGATGATCTGGCAAACCATCACTGTATTATGGGCTATCGAAGTCGCGCACCATTGGCATGGAAACTTAAAAATGAGGAAGGAAAAACTATCCAATACATCTCGGATAAACCTCATCACATCGGTGATGGCGATGCCTTGTTAAAAGCATGCTTGGGTAATATGGGGATCGTTCAACTTCCCGAAAGTATGGTAAGAGAGCACATAGATTCAGGCAGTCTTACTTCTATCCTCCCCGAGAGTTCACCTGCCCCTGTTGCTCTACATATTCTGTGGCCGTGCAGTAAGCACTTAGTGCCGAGGGTTCGCTTGCTCGTTGATGAGTTAGTCCAAAAAGCCAGAGAGGGCTATTTCGGCTAAAGGTAGAATTCAACTCTACATTAAGTGTACTTGGCATGCATTTATCGACTCATAATTTACGATTAAACTCATTTCTACCAATGATTAATCAAATTATATTGAGGAGAAAATTATGCCACTAGCACTCTGGGCTTTGGCTATCGGTGCCTTTGGTATTGGTACGACCGAGTTTGTCATCGCAGGTTTGTTGCCTGCGATAGCCGAAGAGTTCCAAATAACCATTCCCATCGCAGGTTACTTAGCCACCTCTTACGCATTGGGCGTCTTTTTTGGCGCACCTGCACTTATCATCTTTGGCTCAAAAATACCGCGTAAGGCCATGCTTATTTTCGTCATGGTCTTGTTCATTATCGGCAACTTGATCACGGCATTCGCACCAAGTTTCGGTGTTGCCATACTTGGCCGTATTGTCACCTCACTCGCACATGGCGTGTTCTTTGGTATCGGTTCTATTATTGCCGCAGATATGGTTGCGCCATCAAAGCGAATTCAAGCCATTGCATTTATGTTTATGGGATTAACGGTTGCTAACCTGATTGGCGTTCCGGTCGGAACTTGGATTGGTGAACACCTAACCTGGCGTCTGACCTTTGGCCTTGTTGCTATCGTCGGTGTCATGACCGTACTGAGCGTTTGGCGACTTATTCCTCATCAACCCTCGGCTAAAGATCAACAGTTCTCTAAAGAGATTAAAGCCTTTGGTAACATCAATGTGCTGTTGGCTATGGGTATCACCGTTTTAGGTCCCGGCGCATTTTTTACATCCATCACTTACATTGCTCCTATGATGACGGAGATAGCTGGCTTTAGCAGTTCTAACGTCACTTGGTTAATGTTGGTGTTTGGATTGGGCTTGTTTGTCGGCAACCATCTTGGCGGTAAATACGCAGACAAGGCGCTAATGCCGATGCTTTACATTACGTTAGGCGCTCAGGCGATAGTCCTATTTGTCTTCAACTATGCCGTTCATAGCCAAATCATGTCAGTCATTTGTATTTTCCTAATGGCCGCATTTGGCTTCTCAACCGTCTCTCCAATTCAAAAGCTTGTCATGGATAAAGCCAAAGCAGCAGGCGCATCGACCTTGGCTTCAGCAGTTAACATTGGTGTTTTTAACCTGGGTAACGCAGTCGGAGCCTGGTTTGGTGGGCTGGTCATTGCTGCCGGTTTTGGACTTCAATCCCCTAACTGGGCGGGAGGTCTACTTTCCGCAGGTGCGTTGGTACTCGCCATCATATCCGGATTAACGGACAAAGCAGAACAAGGGCAACCCATCTCTTCAACAAACTGATTTGATGCAAGGGGGCTTCGGCTCCCTTTCTAATGGGCTATCCATCACTCTTTCACAACAGTATCCAATAAGCCGATGTGTGAGAACAATGAGAAACCAGTCTATTGAAAACGAACTGTGAGGTGGCACTGAGTAGCCAAGCCCATCATTTGTCATCACATAAGATACAGCACCTTAATAACGTGTTCATTGCGATGTATTATCACAATACCTCATGTTGAAAAGAGGAGAGAAATCACAGGGGAGAGAAATCTACCCAAACACGCTTTTGGACAAAAGTGAGGTTCGGGAACTAGAAAATTAGCATTTAATGAATTACCTAAAGTATGGAAAAGAACCTTAACTCTTCGCCCAAAACTTCTGGCGCAGGTCAAAAAATGGTGGACAGAAATGGCGAGATCTAGAAACGAAATCTCCAATCAGAGGAAGTTACAAATAACATCGTAACTTCCTCGACTTATGCATTGGTTAATGTTTGGACGATTCTTTATCAAGCCACTTCATGTTCAAATCTCTCTGTGGGAAAGGAATGGTTAACCCAGCCGATTCGATATTCGGCTTCACTTGCTTCTGCACTGACCAATAGGTTTCCCAGTATTTATCTGTTGGGCACCAGGCGCGAAGTTGGAGGTTCACGGAGCTATCAGCCAGCATGTGGACGATCACTTGAGGCTCAGGATCTTTAAGAATGTGTGGCTGAGATAATGCCAGTTCTTTAAGCACATTCAATCCGACCTCGACTGAATCCTGATAAGAGATGCCAACCGTGATATCCATTCGACGTTTGTTGTTTCGGCTAAAATTACGGATAGTTGAATTCCAAACGGCACTGTTCGGGCTGGAAATGTAGAGGCCATCCGCCGTCTCGAACACAGAAGTGAATAGGCCAATATCGACCACGCTACCAGAGTAGCTTCCGAATTCAACGAACTCGCCTTTTTTGATCGGCTTCAGAAATAAAATCATGATACCTGCGGCGATGTTGCTCAGTGTGTCTTTCAGAGCAAGGCCAATAGCTAAACCCGCAGCACCGACTAAGGCAACCAAGCTGGCGGTATTCACACCAAAGAGGTCTAAAACGATGACCAACGCGACTAAATAAACCGCATACGAAGCCACTTGAGAAAGCAAGCGAGCGATAATTTCATCCCCACCGCTGACTTTCTCTGTCGCTTTAAATACTCCGCGATTGACGAGCTTAGATATCACAGAAGCCAAGATAAAAATAAAAATCGTCAAGAGCGCATTTTGCAAGATCTGCATAATAAGCGCCTGATGCGTATCGTAAAAACCCGTGATATGTTCCATGGTTACTCCTCTATCTCTTTTTGTACGGATTGATAATGGTTACTACGTGACTCAATAAGTTCACCGTTCAGTATTTGTGTATTACAGCGCTCCATAGATGAGATAACCGTTGTACCCCAAATAACACAACAACAGAACAGCGCCTTCACTGCGAGAAATCGTCTGTGATTTGCCAAAACGAGCGGCGGTCAACAGCAGTAATCCCGTGACAAAAAGCATCGATGTCCAGTCACGCCAGAAGACTTCAGCACCAATATTAGCAATAGGTTCAATGGTGCCAGCAATACCGATGACGGCTAAGGAGTTAAACATATTTGAGCCGACCACATTACCCACAGCTATATCATGCTCGCCTTTACGCGCTGCCACGATGGATGCTGCTAATTCGGGTAAGGACGTTCCTAAGGCCACAATAGTTAGACCAATCAATAAATCGCTGACACCGAGTTGTTGTGCGATTTCCACCGCTCCCCACACCAAAATACGCGAGCTGATAATCAGTAACACTAACCCTGTAATCAGCCAGAAAATGGAAGACTTCAGCGACATACTTTGGCTAGACAGTTCTTCGTCCATCTCTTGTTCTAAATGGTCTCCCTTTGAGCGTAATGCGCTCCAGATTGACCAACCAATCAAAAGCATGAATCCACCAATCAACGCCCAGGCTTCTAACGTGCTGATATGGTGATTCCACAACATTGCGCCAATGACAAGTGTGACGAGTAAAAGAATGGGAAGTTCTTTACGGATGATGCTTGAATGCACAGCAATCGGTGCAATGATCGCGGTCACACCGAGTATTAAGGTAATGTTGACAATATTCGAACCGACGGCATTTCCAAGCGCCAGAGCAGGATTGCCATCCATAGCCGCCATAGCCGAAACCACCATTTCGGGTGCCGATGTACCGAATCCGACGACCAGCATACCAATCAATAAAGGTGGCATTCCCGCATAGTTGGCACTAGCGGCTGCGCCTTCAACAAATTTATCTGCACTCCAGACAAGCAGTGCAAAGCCAGCGATAATCGCGAGTGTCGCTAATAGCATGTTTAATCCCTATTAAATAACGTAAAAGTATAGAATAACGGCCAAAATTAATCGGTAGATGACATAAGGCATCATCCCAAATTGATTCAGGAATTTGAGGAAGTAGTGGATCGCCAGTATTGCGGTGAGAAAAGAGGTAACGCTACCAATTAAAAGTGCCAGCCAATCTACGGTTACCGAACTATCCATCGCTACTTCAGCGATTTTGGCTGCTGCCGCGAGAGCAGTAATCGGTATGGCAAGCAAAAAGGACAGGCGAGAGGCTGCTTGTCGATTAAATCCTAGTATCAATGCTGCGGTGATGGTTACGCCTGAACGAGAGGTGCCAGGGATTAAGGCTAATGCTTGCGCACACCCGACAATCAGTACATCTCTCCAACCGAGAGATTCTAACTCTCTAACTTTTCGACCAAAGATATCGGCTAAACCCAGCATCACGCCATAAGCAACGGTTGTAAACAGAATAACCATAACAGAGCGAAGCTGGTCATCGATTAAGTCAAGAAGAAATAACCCAGCTAATGCCGTAGGAAAGGTTCCCCACAAAATCGCCCAGGCTAAGCGACTGTTGGCGGAGGAATATTGACGCTGAGTGATCGATTTACCCCATTCAGTGATCAATAGCGCAATATCTCGTCGAAAGTAGACGAGCACGGCGAGCAGCGTACCGATATGAGTGGCGAGATCGAAGCTAACTCCCTGATCGACTACACCAAGGATGGTAGGCATTAAGATCAAATGAGCAGAGCTAGAAATGGGGAGAAACTCGGTGATTCCTTGCACAATCCCTAAAAACAAAGCGTACCATGCATCCACAGCAGGTTTCCTTTTGTCATTTCGGGCAGGCAAAAAACAAAAGCTAAATCGCGATCCTACCCGTATCGCGATTTAGCTTAAGTCTTGCCAGAACATGTCGAACGTGAATACCACAAGCGTGAGGCTTGGAGACTGTTGATATTCACTCCACTACTAATCAGTAGTGGAAGGCTACTCCCTTAAACGAGCTGAATTGTAACGAATAAATACGGCCAATATCAAACATTGAATATATCAGCGATAAATCCGAGATGACTCAAGACACGTAGCCTAATTTCGCAACCTATCTGCATTCAGTTATATGTTATCTAGAAAAACGCAAATAACAGGTAATAGCGGCTTGCAGGCATCACCCCCACAAGCCGCATTGTCACATCAATCTGTATCGCTTCTAGCTGCATCAACTGCTAGAGAGTCCGCAATCTCATTCCCTCTGACACCAGAATGCGCTCTAACTTTTTCGACTTCGACATACTTGTCTGAGCGTAGCTCATCGACTGTCTGCCACAGGCGTCGATTCTTAATTGATTTCTTATCGGCTTTGCGCCAGCCTTTCTTCTTCCATCCATCAAGCCAAAGGTTGAAACCTTTTACGCAGTACTCACTGTCTGAGTAGATAACATCACCATCTTCGGCATATTCCAGCCCTTCGATAAGTGCCAGTAACTCCAGCTCTGCACAATCTGTCTCTCGGTCAATGGTAATGCTCTCTTCATGGACGATATCATCGTTCTCATTGAAGACCACCAGCCCTATGCCACCTCGTTTGCAACCGTGTTGGTTGTTTGGTGCAGCGCCGTCTACGTAAATTGAATAGCTCATTTTTTATCTCTCTCTAATTGCAAAAAGGGCGCATGACTTTGCTTAGCCAGCGCCCCGTTGATGATGTGATTTGATGTTTGTGTTACTGAAAGGATTCTGCGTTGTCTCGCATGCTCAGGCGCGACTCCATCCATTCCTCGATTTCACTTTCTACCCAAGCTACCGCTCGTCCACCGAGTGGCACACTCTTAGGAAAGTCGGTTTCATCTGCCATGAACTTGTAGATAGTTGAACGGCCTAGCCCTGTAAGTGACATCACTTCTTTTAGTCGTAGAAATCTCATGGGAATTGTCTCCTCTTGTATATACCCATGTGATAAGCCGCAACTGTAAAAAAATGCAGTCGGCCTACTCCAAGCTAGAGCCAAAGAAATAACGCGTCTCGCTCCAAGCTTCAGCAAGACTGCTCATCCGTTTATAGACGCAGTTCTTTATGTCAGTGTCTTTGCTTTTACAGCGTGTACCCAGGCTATAGTTCCCTCGGTCGTTCAGTTGAACCATTGAGCGCTCATTGCCTTTGTAGTGCTTTTTAATCGCATCTCCCCAAGCTGTTTTCAGATGCCCCACAATTTCATTACGCTTGTCCCAACAAATAGCATCACCAAAATTCTGCTTATAATCAGTAAACAACATCACTTGATAATGGTGCGAAGGGCTATCCGCTCGCTTACGCCACACGTAATGCAACGAATCGGTGTTCAGCTTCTCTTTCAGGATTTTAAAGTAGTCCTTAAGGGTACTGAGATCAGTGTCTTGATGATCTTTAGGCAGGTATAAGTCCAAACGTGTAGCGAGAACGGCTTCAAACTGACTGAGTGCCAGCTCAAAGACATCGACCATCGAGGTCAGTGCTGATTCGTATAACCCCTTGTCGCTGTAATACAACGGGTAATCTTCAAAAGTTCTATCAAGGGTTATGCTTGGGAGGTAGTTTCTATTCGCCATGAGTAATGCCTTTTTGTGTGTGAATGACATAGGCATTACTCGCGTTGTATTTTTTTAAGGTGAGTCGTGACTGCAACCAAAGCTCTTATTGCGGTGATCGTTCCGGTTGGCAATGGGCTTCGCTAGACGACTGATTCGATAAAAGAACTCGTTTAACTGTAACGGGAACACTTCAGCGTCAGACAACAGCTCAAAACCTTCATTCGTAGGAGAGTAGGCTAATCCAGAGCATGGTTGGCTGTAATAAGCTTCAACCACCCTATCCCATGTCTTCCTCACTTTTTTGTAGAGAAAACGACTCCAACCCTCTCGACCAGTACCGAAGTTTTGAAACAGATCCCTATCAAAGAGCAAGATAAGATGATGATGCTGGCTAGTGGATTCGCTCGCCTTAGCCCAGATATAGCGAATGACCGTTTGCTGGTATCGATAAGTTCTACCCGTGTATTTGTCCTTACAGAGCTCGTTAGTCTCCGATTCTAAAATACGAAAGAAATGGGCAAACACCGTTAGGTAATCTCCCTCAAAGTCACTCGGTAGGTTTAGGTTGATGTGAACAGCATAGATTCTTGGATATTGGTTTAGTGCTTCTTTCAGCACTCGGTCTATCTCCTCTAGGTATTCGAGGACGAGACCATTCTCAAAGTAGTAGAGTGGTTTCCCATTGAAGGTTCTGTCATGAGTGATAATGTGGGCTCTTTGATGAGCCACGTTGAGTTGATGAGTCATGATTGGTTCCTGTGGTTTGTTGTGATTCCCACAGGAACTGTTTCCAACGTAATTTTTAAGGGGATTAAGAGCTAGTAGCGAAGTTTCTCATAGTCCCTCCGTATACCTTTGAATTAGGTTTAGCGAAATAACACACCCTTTTGAATAGCTCATTCTTCGATTGTTCAATATCCGATGCTTTCAGGTTTAAGCGATACACACCATTCTTGCAGAAATGAACTAGTGCTGCTTTCTCCTGTTTGATAGCACTGCACCACGCTTGCTTAATTAGGTCGGCTAGAGAGCCGTCTGACGCTCCTACATCCCCGAGTTGATAATAGATATCTTTGTTCAGGAAGAGTGCAACATGGTAGTGGTACTGCTCAGAGGTATTCTTCTCTTTTGCCCAGATGTAACTGGTCTTGTTCTTTAACCCCCTTCCCCAGCTTTTCTCTTTACGTTTTATATCTACGTCCAATTTGGCATTCAGGGATTTGAAGAATCGAGTGATGACTTTCGAATCTGCATCATCGAAATCTTCGGGTAAGTGTAGGTCTATCCGAAAGACGGATAGCCTAGGGTGATACTTCAATGCTTTCTCTATCAATTGAGAAATCTTGTAGAGGTGAAACTTACGATAGAAGAATCGTTTCTTTCGTTTCGTTGGTTGAGGTAGGTCGTAGTTGTTGAACTTGTCTTCAGATGTGTACTGGTGATTCATGGTGTTGTTATCCCTATTCGTGTGTCTCTCATACACACAGGGAGTAACGTAAATTTTAATAGTTGGTAGTTATGTATATTACCTATACCAACAACGATACATCACGGTGTTGTGAACACAGTGTCACAAATAACACGCTTACATTAGCTCATTTACTCTTTCCTCTTCTTCAAAAACAGTTAACCAACTGAAAAAAGAAATATTTCCCTTTACGTCACTCGAACATTATCATGAAAAAACCATTGCAAAAATGTCTAAAACAAAGCGACAGGCCCTGTAATTACTAGATTTAGAACTAACGCCGTTCATAATCAAAGTATAATTTAGGAACTTTTTTACTACAAAAAACCATCAGAAAAACCACATATTAAACTCATTAAAATTGACATTAAATCATTTAAATAACTTCATTAAAACTACAATTTTGATACAGTAAGTCATCAAATAGACATCGATAAATCATCATGAATAAAACAGAAAAAGAACTTGCTGATAAGGGATTGTTTAGAGCAAACAACATCCGATACTTAAGATTTTATGCTGCTTATATTTCCGCCCATGCAGACATACGCTTCACATTTCAAAGCCAAGATAAAGAAGAGTTACAGCGTAAAATTAAGTTGGCACTAGATAATCAACGTAATGACCTAGAGCCTAAGATTGAAGATATGAACAAACAGGCTTTAAAGTCATTACTAGCTGATCGTTCATTCGCTTGGATAGATAAAAAAGAGGATAGAATTGTTTACTTTGCTTGGTCGTTACTAAGATTTGTCTCAACTATCTCAGATGACTTAGATGTCCATAAGCGAGGATTTGACTACGACTTTGGAACGCTATACTGTAAAAACAATTTACATAATGAAGAGACAAATCCGTATAAAAAATCAGGCTTAAATCAGTTACCATTAAGCCGAATTGAAGCTCATGAGCTTATCTATGAGTTCTTTGACCAATGGCAAGCTAATACGTTAGCTAAAGATAGGTTGATGTCGCTTCTAAAGGAGAAATGGTTATACATAGCTAACGAGCTACGCCCCGACTATTCATGGATAGATCCGAAGAATAAGAAGCAAAACATATGGATTTACAACTACATAAAATCAAAGCTTGAGTTTTTACCTCATCTAACACCGCCAATATCGACAGCACAGTATTACAATACGAATATCGCGTTATTAGATACATTATTTACATGTAGAAATGGGGCAGTAAGAAGAGAAAAGCCTCTTCCACGAGAATTAGAGTTATCACCACTACGTACATTCAACTTACTTTCTAATGAAGTTATGTACACAATGATGAAAGCATGGAAGCAAAAGCAGTATCGAGAAAAGACCGGACGCGCATCAGCTAAATCTTAACCAAGCTATACACAATTCGAACAGACACCGCTCCATAAAGAGCGGTTAATCTGACCGTAAAGAAAAGACTAAATTAGGCCATCTTAGCAGAGGGTAACGGGTGGACGTTCGCTTCCATTAGCGATTGCAACTTGTTACCCCATGCCTCCAGAACCTTCAACTGCTCATCGATATAATCATGATGGTTATAGACTCTGAGCATACCTGGCAGCTGGTGGCCGACTGTCTTTTCAATCGCTACGATATCTAACCCCATTTCACTACAACGACTGATAAAGGTACGACGCAAGTCATGAGGTGAAAAGCGCTCAAAGTCGCTAGGTAGATTACGTTTGATCAATGCCCGTACAGCCGCAGGTTCTTGCACTCTATCGACCATTAGTTGGGGCCATACCAACTTCCACTTACTTGGCACACTGTCACGCTGCTCGTTTAGAAGTGCAAGCAAGTAGCCACTTAAAGGCACTTTACGTGCGTCTTGGCTTTTAGTGTGCCGCTCTTCTGAGCTGGCTGGTAATAGCCAAATTCCCTCATCAAAATCTAACTCACTCCAACGCATTTCCAGTACGGCACTAATACGCTGTCCACAACCAAGTAAGAACTGCATTAAACGGATGTTCGAGGGATCTGTACGCCATGACGGCATACTCGTTAACAGAATCTTTAACTCTGAAAAGCTTAAATTACGTTTTGTGACTTTAGAGCCGCCACCAACGTCTTTTGCTTTCAGTTGGGGTGCAGGATGAGTATCGAGCATATTTAGCGCTAGGGCATGGTTAATCACTTGGTTGATGATTTTATGGCAAACTCCAATGGCCCCCGCCATACGCTTACCGTCTTTATCAACCTTAGCATCAAAGACCCTATTAAGGTCATATATGCTTAAATCTGCCAATTTGATGTTACCGAGAACTGGCTTGATATCTCGATTGTAAATGGTCCTCGACTGGTCACCCCGTAGCTGTTTTGATAGCCGTTTCTCATCAAAGCTAATAAACGCATCATCAAAGGTTTTCGCTTCATCTTGCGCTCGTTTCTCTATATCTAGTTCAACCTTTGGGTTCTTACCATTCTCCAACCAACTTCGATAACGGCCAGCTTCCTTTCGCGCCTGATCCAATGTCATCCCGCGCTCTGGTTTGATCTTAATGTATCGACCCATAGAGATTTTTTCGTGTTTCTTCCCTACTTGAAAACGAAAGATCCAAGTCATTGTGCCTGTTGGACGAACTCGAATGTTCAATCCTTCGACCTTCTTATCGGGGATCGAGTATTCCTTATCCTGTGGCTTCAATGCTTGCAACGTTGCATTGGTACTGATTCGTTTCGTCATCGTTGGAAAACCTCTGCATTTCTGGGTACGGCTCTGGGTACGGCGTGGGGTACGGGAAACACCGAGTTTCTATTGTAAGGCTTTGGACTCCAACGGACAATAAGATCATAAAAAATACTACAAATCATTACCTTACAATTAAAATATATAACTCTGTAGACTTTGATGGACAAAAGTTTCTATTTACCCACCACATGGAAGCAGGTGTGCTGCTGGAACGTAAAGCTTAACCATAAAAAAACGAGCCGATTGGCTCGTTTTTTTTCATTCGTTTGCCTCTCAGGCGGCGCGGCCGAGATAACCCAGCTTGCGGCCAATCCACACCAGCAGCAGCAATGCGACCACAATCGCAAAGAAGTTGGAGCCGGAATCCGGATACTGCGCTTTCACAAACGCATTGTGGCCAAACGCGCCAACAAAGAAACACGCTAAGCCGACCAGAGGAATATCCTCTGACACCGGATGACGCAGGTATTCCTGATACAGCGCCTGCACCGAGAGCACCAGCGCAATCAGAGGGAAAATAGAAAAAGAGACTTCGCTCATCGTCATCCACGACAACAATGCGTCGCCACACATACCAGCAATCAATGCCAGTACCAGCGTTTTACGTTCTGAACCGTGATTGGTTTTATTGCTTTCCTTCGACATTAATCTATCCCGCCTTTCAGTCGATTACGTTCACGTTCTTTGCGATACCAGAAAGCCCCTTTGGCAATCATTCGCAATTGTAATATCAGACGTTCAGCCAGTTCCTCGCGAGAACGTCTGTCTAAATCCAGAGCTTCTGCTCCCGAGCTGAATACCAGTGTAACCGAGGCTTCCGCCTGCGTTATTGCTTCTTCGCGGTTCATACCCGTATTCACCAGATATTCGGTCAGTTCAGCCGAGAAGTGCTGAATCTCGCGCGCCACTGCAGTACGAAACTCAAACGAAGTACCGGAGCGCTCACGCAGCAGCAAACGAAACACGTTCGGGCTGCTCTCAATAAATTCCATGAAGGTTTCGATCGAGGTACGAATCACGCTGCCCTCTTTGACGATGCGCTGGCGCGCCTGACGCATCAATTGACGCAGCAGCAAGCCACCTTCATCCACCATGGTTAAACCCAACTCATCCATATCTTTGAAATGGCGATAGAACGATGTCGGGGCAATCCCCGCTTCACGGGCCACTTCCCGCAAGCTTAAATTAGAAAAACTGCGATCAGCACTTAATTGGCTGAAGGCGGCATCAATCAGTGAACGACGCGTTTTCTCTTTTTGTTGTGCACGAATACCCGTAGATTTCATACTGCGTAAGTTCTCTGCCTGTTCCAATAGTGGCCCATACTATAACGCGAATGTGAAACTTGTCTAAGAGACAAAATGCGTCCGTTTGAGCCAGCAGACAATTTATCCTGCCGTGTGGTTCCCTGTTACTCGCGTGCAGCCACCCGGCCAGCACTAGAGTGAAACACCTAATATTTCTTGCGATGACGTGATCCCCTGCACTCTCTGATGGGAACACGATTTACCGCATCGCGGAATCAGTTAAAATCTCGCTACAGCAATGTTAAGCGAAAATAACAAGGAAATCCTTATGGCACAGAACAACCACTTTGACGTCATCGTAATCGGCAGCGGACCAGGCGGAGAAGGTGCCGCGATGGGGCTCAGCAAAGCGGGATTGAATGTCGCCATTATCGAGAAAGAGAGCAGCGTCGGTGGCGGTTGTACTCACTGGGGTACCATTCCGTCTAAGGCACTGCGCCATGCGGTCAGCCGTATCATCGAGTTCAACAGCAATCCGCTGTTTTGTAAGAACAACACCAGTCTGCATGCCACCTTCTCAACCATTCTCGGCCACGCCAAAACCGTCATCGACAAACAAACTCGCCTGCGTCAGGGGTTTTATGACCGCAACCAGTGCTCGCTGATTTTCGGCACCGCACAGTTTGTGGATGCCAACACCGTGGCGGTAACCAAAAGCGACAACACGGTCGATCTCTACACCGCTGATAAGTTTGTGATTGCCACCGGCTCTCGCCCTTACCGTCCGAATGATGTCGACTTCAACCACGCTCGCGTGTACGACAGCGACTCGATTCTTAATCTGAAACACGACCCGCGCCACATCATCATTTACGGAGCAGGCGTGATTGGCTGTGAGTACGCGTCGATTTTCCGTGGCCTGGGCGTGAAGACCGATCTGATCAATACCCGTGACCGCTTGCTGGCGTTTCTGGACAACGAAATCTCCGACGCGCTGTCGTACCATTTCTGGAACAACGGCGTGATCATCCGTAACGACGAAACCTACGAGAAAATTGAAGGCACGGAAGATGGCGTCATTGTGCACCTGAAATCCGGCAAGAAGATGAAAGCCGACTGCCTGCTGTATGCCAACGGCCGAACCGGTAACACCGATAAACTCAATCTGGAAGTGGTTGGCCTGTCACCGGATTCACGCGGTCAGCTCACCGTCAACACGAACTACCAGACCGAGGTTGACCACATTTACGCGGTCGGTGATGTGATTGGTTACCCAAGCCTTGCCAGCGCGGCGTACGATCAGGGCCGTTTTACCGCGCAAGCGATCGCCAAAGGCAACGCGACCAATCAACTGATTGCCGATATTCCAACCGGCATTTACACCATTCCGGAGATCAGCTCGGTTGGTCGTACCGAGCAGGAACTGACTGCGGCGAAAGTGCCGTACGAAGTGGGCCGCTCGTCGTTCAAACATCTGGCGCGCGCGCAGATCTCCGGAAAAGACGTCGGCAGCCTGAAAATCCTGTTCCATCGCGACACCAAAGAGATTCTCGGCATTCACTGTTTTGGTGAACGCGCGGCAGAAATCATTCACATCGGTCAGGCGATCATGGAACAGAAAGGTTCGGCCAATACCATCGAGTACTTCGTAAACACGACCTTCAACTACCCGACGATGGCTGAAGCGTACCGCGTGGCAGCGTTGAATGGTCTTAACCGCCTGTTCTGACCCCGACGCCAAGCAATAAAAAACGCAGCCTTGAGCTGCGTTTTTTATTGGCTGTGATCAGGCGAGAAAAGTCCCCAGCCGCCACTGACGAAGCAACACAATACCCAAACTTAAACCGCGCATTGCCATAAAGCTCAGCATCGCCAGCCACAGGGCATGGTTACCCCAGAAAGCAAAGCCGTAGAACACCACAAAGAAGGTGCAAGCAGCAACGAACATACTGTTACGCATTTCGCGCCCCTTGGTCGCGCCAATGAAAATGCCATCCAACAAAAAGCACCACATAGAAGTCAGCGGCATCGCCACCAGCCAAGGTAGATAAACCTGCGCCGTTTGCTGCACCGCGCTGATATCAGTGATCAGCCGGATCAGCGCCGATCCATACCAGCCAAACGCCAACGTTAACAGCAAGCAGATGACCACACTCCAGAACGCACTGCCAATCATCGCGGCTTTGAGCTGAGTTTCACTTTTCGCGCCAATCGCCTTGCCCACCATGGCTTCCATCGCGTAGGCGAAACCGTCCATGCCGTAGGAAATCATCATCAGGAAACTCATCAGCACGGCATTGGCCGCCACCGTTTGATCACCAAACGCCGCGCCCTGAAACGTCATAAAACTAAATGCCGCCTGCAGGCACAGTGACCGCAGAAAGATATCGCGATTGAGACGCACAAAGCGACTCAGCCCCTGAGTGGATTCACGCAGCAGGGCCAGCGGCGATGGCAACTGATGTTGCAGCCAATAACGCCACACACACCACAGACCAAACCCCATGCCCGAATAATCGGCGATCACCGAGGCTAACGCCACACCCTGCACTTTCCAGCCGAGGCCAAGCACAAACAGCAAATCGAGAACAATGTTGACCACGTTCGTGATGATCACCATCCACATCGGCGCACGTGAGTTTTGTGTCCCCAGCAGCCAGCCGAGCAGCACAAAGTTAACCAGCGAAGCAGGCGCGCTCCAGGCACGAATCACAAAATATTGCTGCGCGTAAAGTTTCACCTCGGCACTGGCCGAACTGAAACCGAACACCCCATCGGCGATGAAGCGATGGAGCAGCAAAAACACCGCCGCAAACCCAAGCGCCATCAGCATGCCTTGCAGCCACACGCGCGCCAGCCCGGCGCTGTTATCGGCACCAAACGCCTGCGCAGTCAGTCCAGTCGTCGACATGCGCAGAAAGCCCAGCAACCAGAACGTCACACTGATGACGGTACTACCCAGCGCCACCCCGCCCAGGTACCAAGCGTGTTCAAGGTGACCAATCACTGCGGCATCGACCAGTCCCAACAACGGTATGGTGATGTTCGACAGCACCATCGGAATGGCCAGCCACAGCACCTGCCGATGCATGGCTTTGTTGGAAAGAGTCTGGAAAAGAAATTGCACTGCTTCGCCCTCAAGTCATTGAGAGCAAAGTGTATCGAAGATGAGCTGCAACGGCTATGTTTTGCGCGGCGTGATTACCAGCGGGCGTAAACCACCACGGGCGTATAGCGATGTTTGAGCGCACCGATTTTACTGAGCACGCGCTGCCAGAATTTCCAGCGGCCGCAATGGCGATCCAGAGGTGAGTGAGTGCTGACTGAGCGTGCCCACGGTAGACAATCCAACACAGCTTCACCCGCATGAGTAAAACCATGCTGATACTGACCCGATCCCATTTTCTGCCCCAGACGTGATGCTGTGCGATCGCCCGCCAACACCAAACACGCACTGGCATTGACGAAGTTTAACCCTAACGCACGAATAAAACGGGACACCTGCGCACGGTCACCATCAAGCAGTGCATGCTCGCAGACAATCAGGATAGGTGCGTACTCCGGAACAGGTAAGCTGTCGAGCCAGGATAAATCGGTCACGCTACCACAGCAGTGCTGGTAACGCTCACTGCTGTGAAACAGCTTCTGACGCCACAACAGGTTTTCCGTAATATCCAATTCCAACCAGTGACAGCGGCCGTTGTCGACGCGATAAAAACGCGTATCCAGCCCCGCGCCCACATTGATAATCCAGCCGTCCGGGTGCGCTTCAAGGAAGCTGCGGACCTGCTGATCACACAGTTGGGTCAGAGTGACGTGCAGAAGTTGTTTTTGATCGATATCGCCAGACAGGCATTCCGGCGCTAGAAGACAACGCTGACAAGCGGTCGCCGCAATCGGGTCATAAACCAAACCGTTATCAACCAAGCTTTCGCGACTACGCAACCACAACGGCTGCATCAAATTCGCAGGTATCGGATAACGTCTTGCTGAGGGGGAACGAGTTGAGCGCATTATCATCTTCCTTACATCGCACAAAGAAGATGATAATGAATATCAATTAGATTGACAAGTTATTGAGAATGGCTCTCAAGAGTATTTTACATCCAGTCGGTATTACGAATGATGCCAACCGCGATGCCTTCGATGGTCAACTCCTGACAACTCAGGTCGACTTCGATCGGAGCAAACTCTTCGTTTTCCGCATGCAGCAGCACTTTCGCGCCTTTACGCTCCAGGCGTTTTACGGTGACATCGTCTTCAACGCGGGCAACCACAACCTGACCGTTGTGTACATCCTGCGTTTTGTGTACCGCCAGCAGATCGCCATCCATGATGCCGATATTTTTCATACTCTCACCGTGCACTCGCAGCAGAAAGTCTGCTTGTGGACGGAACATCGCCGGGTCGACCTGATAATGCGCTTCGACATGTTCCTGAGCGAGAATCGGTTCACCTGCAGCCACACGGCCAATCAAAGGCAGGCCAACGTCATCAGCACTGTCGTTCGCCGCGTCCACCAGAATACGGATACCGCGAGAGGCGCCCGGTACGATTTCAATCACTTGTTTACGTGCCAGAGCTTTCAAATGCTCTTCCGCCGCATTGGCAGAACGGAAACCCAGTTCACGCGCAATTTCAGCACGAGTGGGTGGCATTCCGGTTTCATCGATCTTGCTTCTGATAAGATCGAACACTTCTTGTTGGCGTGGCGTCAACGGCTTCATAAGTCACCTGTCTTTTTATACAGTTGCCTGTGAGTATATCCAGTATTTGGTGAAATGCAAACCAATTGCTCGTTTTTTATATCAACGGGTTAGATAAACAGCGCTTCCACCCAGATGTAGCCACTGATGACCATCGCGATAAAGACCGCCGCTGAGCCCATATCTTTGGCACGTCCGGCCAGTTCGTGATGTTCCGGGCCGATGCGATCCACCACCGCTTCCACTGCGCTGTTAAGCAGTTCCACCACCATCACCAACAATACGCTGCCAATCATCAGCATGCGTTCCAGTTGAGAGACGTCGAGCCACACCGCCAGCGGAACAAGTACGCAGGCGAGGATGACTTCTTCACGAAAAGCAGCTTCGTTTTTAAACGCCGCACAGAGCCCTTGATATGAGTAGCGCGTAGCCTTGATGACGCGTTTGATTCCTTGAGGATTTTTCTGATGCACGTGTATTTCCCGTTCCAGACATTTCACGCAGAAATGACGTTTTGGTAATCAATAAAATTAAAAGGTTCGACCAGTTTCTGTTATGCTTGCTGCTCAAAAAAAGACACCGATTGAAGTGTATCTCAATTTTCATGCTCTCTGTTTCTTATGAAAATAGACATGCGCTTCAGTTTTTGTATGTATTCTTGAGGCCTTGAACTCTTATGTCTTCCGGACACTCATTTTCGCGTTCCTTGTTAAAGTTACCACTGTCTGTGTTGGTAAAGGGAACCGCCATTCCATCCAATCCGATAGATGATCTCGACATCGATATTAACAAGCCGATTGTCTACGCACTACCGTTTCGCTCCAATGTCGATCTGCTGACGCTGCAAACACACGCACTGCAGGCTGGTCTGCCCGATCCACTTGAGCCGCTGACCATCAACGGCCAGACACTCAAGCGTTACGTGTTTATCTCTTCGCGCCCAACGTTGCTGCAGGATGATAACTATGTTCCAACCGACTCCATCGCAACGTTCAGCGAGCTGTTGAGCCTGCATCAAACCGATTCAGAGCTGGATGTGCAGGTCATTCCTGCCACTGTGCTGTGGGGACGCAAACCGGGCAAAGAAGGCCGCGAACGTCCTTATCTGCAGGCACTCAATGGCCCACAAAAAGCCAAAGCGGTGTTTACTGCCGGACGTGATTGCCTGGTGCGTTTCAGCCCGGTGGTCTCGCTGCGCTACATGGCCGACTCACACGGCACCGATGCATCAATTGCCCACAAACTGGCACGCGTAGCGCGGATTCACTTCTCGCGTCAGAAGCTGGCAGCGTCAGGCCCTAACCTGCCGCAACGCTATCAGCTGTTCCAGCGTTTGATGAACTCTCCGGCGATTGAGAAAGCCATCGCGGATGAAGCGGCATCAAAAAACATTTCGCTGGAAAAAGCGCGTAAAGAAGCGCACGACATGCTTGATGAGATTGCGGCCGACTTCTCCTACTCACTGGTGAAAAAAGGCGATCGCATTCTGGGCTGGTTGTGGAACCGTATTTATCAGGGCCTGAACATCAATAACGCCGCGACCGTGCGTCGCCTGGCGCAAGATGGTCACGAGATTGTGTATGTGCCGTGTCACCGCAGTCACATGGACTACCTGCTGCTGTCGTACGTGTTGTATCACGAAGGCATGGTACCGCCGCACATTGCTGCGGGGATTAACCTCAACTTCTTCCCGGCGGGTCCGATTTTCCGTCGTGGCGGCGCGTTCTTTATCCGCCGCAGCTTTAAAGGCAACAAACTGTACTCGACGATTTTCCGTGAATATCTGGCCGAGCTGTTTGCCAAAGGCTATGCGGTTGAATATTTCAGCGAAGGTGGCCGTTCACGTACGGGTCGTCTGCTGCAGGCCAAAACCGGCATGCTGGCGATGACCATTCAGGCTATGCTGCGCGGGCTCAACCGCCCGGTCACGCTGGTCCCAGTGTACATCGGCTATGAGCACGTGATGGAAGTGGGCACTTACGCCAAAGAGCTGCGCGGCAAACGTAAAGAGAAAGAGAATGCCAGCCTGGTGCTGCGCACCATTCGCAAACTGCGCAACTTCGGCCAGGGTTATGTCAACTTTGGTGAGCCGATTCCACTCAATCAGTTCCTGAATGAGCAAGTGCCAGAGTGGACTCAGGATATCGATCCGATGGGCGCCAGCAAACCACAATGGATGACACCGGTGGTAAACAAGCTCGCGACTAAGATGATGACGCACATTAACGATGCGGCCGCGGCTAACGCAATGACGCTGTGTGCCACAGCGCTACTGGCGTCCCGTCAGCGCGCACTGGCACGTGACAATCTGGTCAAGCAGATCGACTGTTACCTGCAACTGCTGCGCAACGTGCCTTACTCCAGTACATTCACCGTGCCGCAAGATAATGCCGAAAGCCTGGTGCAACACGCGGAGTCGCTGGATAAATTTGTGGTAGAAACCGACACCATGGGCGACATCATTTCGCTCGATCGCAATCAGTCGATTCTGATGACTTACTACCGCAACAACATCATTCATTTACTGGCGCTGCCATCACTGATTGCGCAGATGCTGATCCGCCAGCAGCAGATGCCAGTTGAGCAGATTCAGACGTGCGTCGCAAAGGTGTACCCGTTCCTCAAACAGGAGTTGTTCCTCAGCTACGACGAGTCGCAGCTGGATGATGTGGTGATGCACTATCTGGCCGAGCTGCAACGTCAGGAACTGGTGACGTTGGACAATGGCGTTGCCACCATCAACCAGTCCAAAACTCAGGTGTTGATGCTGCTGGGCCGCACGATTTCGGAAACGCTGCAACGTTACGCGATTGCGCTTAACTTGCTGGTTGCCAATCCGGACCTGGGCAAATCGGACCTGGAAAACAAGAGCCAGGAAATTGCGCAGCGTCTGGGTCGCCTGCATGGCATCAACGCGCCGGAATTTTTCGATAAGGGCGTGTTCTCCGCGCTGTTCGTCACGCTAAAACAGCAAGGCTACCTCGACAGCGACGGTAACTGCCATCTGGAACAGACCAAACACTTCTCGCGCATGCTCTATACCATGCTCTATCCGGAAGTGCGTCTGACCATTCAGGAAAGTATCTGTCAGGTTGAATAACTCAGCGTCAGAAACACAAAAGGCATCCCGAGGGATGCCTTTTTTCTTGTGCGAGGTTTACAGGAAAGAGATAAACAGGCCCACAGCAACCGCCATACCGACGTAGTTGTTGTTGAGGAAAGCCTGAAAACACGGCATACGTTCGCGATGGCGAATCAAATGCTGCTGATACACAAACAGGCCACTGGCCGCCAGCAATCCCCAGTAGTAGCTGGCGCCCAATTGGTAGCTGTAACCCAACGCAATCAACATGGCGACGGTCAGTAATTGCAGCACCCCGATGATCAACTTGTCAAAGCGGCCGAACAAAATCGCCGTGGATTTCACGCCAATCAGCAGGTCATCATCTCGGTCCACCATCGCATATTGAGTGTCATACGCCACCGTCCACAGCACGTTTATGACAAACAGATACCATGCGACCAGCGGCAACTCTCCCGCCTGAGCAGCCCACGCCATCGGAATCGACCAGCTGAATGCCAATCCCAGAAAGAATTGCGGCAGATGAGTATAGCGCTTCATAAACGGATAGATGAATGCCAGTACCAGGCCAGCAAACGACAGTTTGATCGTCAGCGGATTCATGGTCAGAACTAGCAGAAAAGACAGCAACGACAACACCAGAAACAGCGTAAACGCTTCACGCGCCGTGACTTTACCCGCAGGTAACGGACGCTGCGCCGTTCGTTTGACATGTCCATCGACTTTGCGGTCAGCGAAATCGTTGATCACACACCCCGCCGAGCGCATGGCAAACACACCAATCACAAACACGGCCAGTACCTTCAAATCCGGCATGCCGCGCGCAGCTAAAATCAGAGCCCAAATCGTCGGCCACAACAGCAATAGTGAGCCAATCGGACGATCCATGCGCGTTAACTGCCAGTACGCGCGGGCTTTTGCAGCGATCATTTACACTCTCTCCTTAGAGTAAATTGGTGAGTCGGGCAGAAACAGTTCTGCCACCAGCATAGGTTTGTGATTCATCCACAAGCGGGAGCGGCGCGCCAGCAGCGGGCCGTGTGACGTTTGCGCCCAGCCGACCTGCAACGCGTCACGCTTGGCATTGTCGGAGCTGAACACCGTTAAGCCAAGCGGAATCTCACCCTGTTGAGTGAAATCGTGGGGTTGATCCTGCAAGGAGGAACGCGGAATCAGCGTGCTCCCCAACACCCAAGGCACCTCGTCGCCAAGCAGCAAAACCTGGCGCAGCAGGCAATCTTCTTGCGCCAGCAGCGTCATTTCATCCGCCTGCAATGAACCATGTCCCGTTAACTGATTGTGTAACAGGTTCACGCTGAAATGGTCGCAATGCTGCGCCATCAAATGCGACAATGACCCCTGCTCAAGCAGCCAGGTTCTGGCATTCTCATCAGGATATTGGAAGTTTTCCGGCTGCTGCCACGTGACCTGGCGCAAAGCAGTCAGATAAAGCGAAGTTGTTTGATTCATACTAGTATTCAATATGACGCTTAATCGTCATACAATAAGGCCCAAACAGGGAGGTTTCCCTGACCTTTCGAACCCTATCAAGCATTTTGTTTACAATTAGATGCGCTATTGTAACAAGACTCGGGCGTTTCGAGTATCGTGAACCGAAGAAAGAACAGACAGAAATATGCTTAAACGTTACCTAGTCCAAACAATGCTCGCTGTCAGCCTGCTGATCCCATTCGTTGCCGGCGCCAGCGAAGAAGATGCGCCCAAGCTCGCCTACTTCACACTCGAACCCGATCTGACCACCAACTTTTATACCAAAGGCAAAAAGCTCGGCTACATTCAGGTGCGCATCGATATTATGGTCGCCAACAGTGTCGATCTGCCACTGGTTGAACGTCACCAACCGCTGATCCGCGATGCCGTGGTGGAACTGCTCGGTAAACAGACCGAAGACACCATTAAGTCTCTTGCCGGGCGCGAAGACTTACGTAAAACGCTGGTTGAGCAGCTCAACAATATTCTGCTGCCGGAAACCGGCCGTCCGCTCATCGCAGACTTACTGTTTACCAAATACATTTACCAGTAACAGCAAGCACAACGTCATCAATGAAAAAGCGGCCCATCAGCCGCTTTTTTTATCTTATTGCTGCGTCGCCTTGGACTGAAAACGTCCGGCATCATGCAGCCCCAGTACCACACCCGTAATCAGTCCCGCCAGATGAGCGGTATTAGCGATCGCCATAAATGGCTGCACATAACCGAGCACCAGCCACACCAACATAAAACCGACCAAGGGTTTGGGCATGCCGAGGCCAAGATGCGGCGCGCGCAACCCGAGCATCCATAAATAGCCAACCAGCGCATACACCACACCAGACAGGCCACCAAAGTTGGCTCCTTCCACCCAATACTGGCCAGCGCCCGACAGTGCGGCTGAGATCAGAAACACTTGCAGCAACTTACCGCTACCAAGTCGCTTTTCAATATCGCCGCCTAATTGCCACCACCATAACAGGTTAAACGCAATGTGGATCACCGAGAAATGCAGCAACGCGTGGCTGAACCAGCGCCACAGCTGCCATTGCTGACCCGCATGCGCCGGAAAATGCAGCGCATCAAAAATCTGATTACCCATGCCCAAAAACGCCAGTGCGAATATGACGGCGCAGACAGCCATCACCGACAGCGTCAGCGGGCCGGCTTTCGCCCGGATCATGGCCATCATGCTCGGTGACCGATAATAGAATTTGGATTGGCGGGATTCGGCCATCGTCCAGGAGGCGGCCTGATATTTCGCATCACGCGGGTTTTGCAGAAACAGATTCAGCTCAGCCTCGGCTTCCACCTGATGCTGATCGTCCACCAGCCACAACGCAAACTGATTCCCCCCTTCCGGCATCATCTGAATCTCAATATGGCGAGAGGCCATATAGTCGATGAAGGCTTGCGCCACGCGCGGGTTATTGAGGGCAATCAGTCTAATCATAAATCAGCTCGCTTCGACAGGCAGGTTGGCACGATGCCAGGCTTCAAAACCACCATCGACACTATACACCTGTTCAAAGCCCTGGTTAACCAAGTATTGCGCCGCGCCCTGACTGCTGATGCCGTGATAGCACATTACCAATACCGGTTGATCAAACTCGACTTGATCCATGAAAGAAACGATCGAGTCATTAGTCAGGTGGTAAGCCGTTTTGGCGTGCGCCACAGCAAACGACTGCGGATCACGAATGTCGACAAGCTTGGCTTCGTGTTGTTCGATGAGCGCTTGCGCACCCGCAACATCGATATGCTGAAATTGTTCCATGTTGAGTTCTCATTTGAGCGTTATTTTACGGCACACATTGTAACCTATCCAAAGCTGAACAAGTACACGAGCGGAGTAAGGTTATCCACCAGCGATCAAATTCTCATCATTTGTGGATAATTCTGTGGATTGCGTTGATAAAGTGGTTTGAATCTATTCGATCCACAACATCTTGTGATGATCCTTATTTAGTTGTGTGTAAAGAGAAACATATCCCCAAATAGAAAACAGCGTTCAAGCCTTGATTTGCCCAGCTTGATGACAGTCAGGAAATAATTTTGTCACAGAGTTATCCACAGAAAGTTTCCTACTTCTGATCGCGCATTTCGATCAGACATAAAAAAACCGAGATCCGGAGATCTCGGTTTTCAGCAATTTGCTAGAAGCTGTTGGCCGCTTAGAATTCGCCAACCGCATCCTTCAATTTCTTCATCGCATTCTTTTCTAGCTGACGAATACGCTCTGCAGAGACGTTGTACATTTCCGCTAACTCTTGCAGCGTCGCTTTCTGGTCATCCAGCCAGCGTGAACGCACGATGTGTTGACTGCGCTCGTCTAAACTCGACAGAGCCAACGCCAGACGCTGGTTAGTATGCGCTTCCCAGTTCTGTGCTTCGACGTTTTCAGCCAGATCGGAATGTTTGTCTTCCAGATACAACATCGGCGCGGTGTACGCATTCGGGTTATCATCATCATCGTTCGACATTTCGAACGTGGCATCTTGTGCCGCCAGACGCGATTCCATTTCTCGCACTTCGGACGGTTCAACGCCCAGCTCGCGTGCCACGGTTTCAACTTCACCGTTATTGAACCAACCCAGACGCTTTTTCGATTTACGCAGGTTGAAGAACAACTTACGTTGCGCCTTAGTAGTGGCGATTTTCACGATGCGCCAGTTACGCAGCACGTACTCGTGAATTTCGGCTTTAATCCAGTGCACGGCAAACGACACCAGTCGAACACCCACATCCGGGTTGAAGCGTTTGACCGCTTTCATCAGACCGATATTCCCTTCCTGCACCAAATCCGCCATTGGCAAACCGTAGCCGGAATAACCACGAGCAACATGAACAACAAATCGAAGATGCGACAGGATCAACCCTTTCGCGGCTTCAATATCACCTGAGTAATGTAATCGCTCTGCCATTTCACGCTCTTCTTCAGCGGTCAGCATTGGGTAGCTGTTCACTGAACGGATGTAGCTGTCTAAGCTGTCCTGTGAAACGAGAGCCATTGGATACGCTTGGTTAGTCATTCAAATCCTCATCAATCTCTGATCTGGAGTAAGTTTTAACCCATCAATCTTGAACCCAAAATGAACAGGTTTCAAGACTCGATTGGTCATTATGCACAAACTGTTGGTGGTGACAAGTCAGTCAGTAGCTCTGATTTTTGCACACTGCCATTTATGACACGCCAACCTTACACCGGTTCAATTTCTTTTAGATGACGGCGTGCCGACACCCGTGCAGCAATGCAGCCAAGGAAAGTGCCCAACATCAACAGCAACAGAGATTCGTCCCAGCCAAGGCCAATTAAACGAAAACGGCTGTCGTACAACTTCGCCAAATCTTCCACAGCACCATTCAGCAAAATGGTGATCAGCGCGGTCAGCAGCCAGGCCGATAATGCTCCCAATAACCCAAACCACATGCCGGAATACAGATACGGACGCAGAATGTAACCATCGGTGGCGCCAATCAGCTTCATGGTCTGAATCTCTTCTTTATTGGCCTGAACGTTAAAACGCAGTGTGTTGCCGACAATCAGGAATACCGACGCCAGCATCAATATCGACAGGCTGACCACAACAATGCTGGCCAGATTACGAATCGCGTCCAGCCTTGCCAGCCAGTCTTCGTCAAGACGTACGTCGGTGACATCGTCTTCACCATGAATTGCACGCGCGATGGCTTTAATCTGCTCTTTGTTGTCCACTCCCGGCGTGATGACCAATACACCCGGCAGCGCATATTCATCCAGTAGGCTGATCGCTTGATCGAATCCGGCGTACTGACTTAAATCATCCAGCCCCTGCTGCGGTGAAATGTAGTCGACCACCGCCACATCACTGCGACTTTCGATTTGATCCTTAAGCACCATGATACGCGGCTCTGGCGTGCCCTCTTTTATATACACGCTGATTTGTGACGGACTGGCGACATTATCCGCCACCGACGCAATGTTTTTGCTCAGCAGATACAGACAAGCTGGCAGCGACAACGCCATCGAAATCACCGCCAGTGTCAGCAGGTTACCCAGCGGGCGCTGCCACAACGCGGCAAATGACGCTTTGGCCTGCTTAACATGCACAGTAAAAAAGCCGTCGGTCTGGCCACGTTTGTTTTCCCGAATTTTGGCGGGTTTCTTGGCTTTCGGCTTAATGGCCATAGTCTTCTACCTCACTCAAAAATCCCTGATTCAGTTCCAGATGGCGGTACTGCGGACGCGAGTTGACCAGATTGATGTCGTGGGTGGCGAGCAAAATCGTCACGCCAGCACGGTTAAACTCTTCAAACAGACGCAGAATTCGATTCGACAATTCCGGATCCAGGTTACCAGTCGGTTCGTCAGCCAGTAGCAAGGTCGGGCGGTTAACGACTGCTCGGGCAATACCAACACGTTGTTGTTCACCACCGGACAATTGAGTCGGCAGACAACGCGCTTTGTCTAGTAGGCCGGTTTTATCCAGCGCCGCCGATACACGGCGTTTGATGTCGTTTTCAGAAATCGATTCGATGCGCATTGGCAGCGCCACGTTTTCAAACACAGTGCGGTCCATCAACAAGCGGTGATCCTGAAATACGATACCGATGTTGCGACGCAGAAAAGGAATGTCTTTAGCAGGAATTCGCGTAATGTCGTGACCATTGAAACTGATCTTGCCATCAGTCGGGCGCTCAATCGCACAAATGAGTTTCAGCAGCGTACTTTTCCCCGCTCCCGAGTGGCCGCCTAAAAAGGCCATTTCGCCACGGCGCAAATGAAAGTCGACTTTTTGCAGTGCTTGGCGTCCGCCGCGGTAGGCTTTACTGACTTGTTGGAACTTGATCACGCATCCTTCCCCTGTTGACCGTAAACCAAAGCCAGAAGCATTGCTTCTGGCTGTGTGGCAGATTCAATTACTCGTCGCGGCTAAACAGCGCGTCGATAAATTCCTGCGTTGCAAATGGACGCAGATCGTCAATGCCTTCACCGACACCGATGTAACGAATTGGAATCTGGAACTGATCGGCAATCGCGAAGATCACCCCGCCTTTGGCGGTACCATCGAGTTTGGTCAGCGTGATCCCGGTCAGCGGCGCAACATCGCTGAACAGTTTCGCCTGACTGATGGCATTCTGGCCGGTACCGGCATCAAGCGTCAGCATGATCTCGTGCGGTGCTGAGTCGTCAATCTTCTTCATCACGCGCACGATTTTGCGCAGCTCTTCCATCAGGTTCGCTTTATTCTGCAAACGACCGGCGGTATCAGCAATCACCACGTCAACGCCACGCGCTTTCGCCGCTTCAATCGCATCGTAAATGACTGAGGCGCTGTCGGCGCCAGTGTGCTGCGCAATCACCGGTACATTGTTGCGCTCGCCCCAGATTTGCAGCTGTTCTACGGCTGCGGCGCGGAAGGTATCACCTGCCGCCAGCATCACTTTCTTACCCTGCGCTTGGAACTGTTTGGCCAACTTACCGATGGTGGTGGTTTTACCCACACCGTTCACGCCGACCATCAGAATTACGAATGGTGTTTTGCTACTATCGACCACCAATGGCTGCTCAACTTTGGACAGAATCTCCGCCATCTCTTCTTTGAGCAGACCATACAAGGCTTCGCCGTCACGCAGTTGCTGGCGTGACGATTTCTCCGTCAGGCTTTCGATGATCTTCAGCGTGGTGTCCATACCGACATCGGCCACCAACAGTTGTTCTTCCAGCTCTTCAAACAGGTCGTCGTCGATTTTCTTGCCTTTAAACAGGCCAAAGAAACCGGCGCCAATGTTGGCTTTGGTGCGACTCAGGCTGCGTTTCAGGCGCGCAAAAAAGCTTTCGGTTGGCTTTTCCTGCTCTTGAATACGTTCTGGCTGAGCGGCGACCGGAATGTCTTCTTCAATCTCAACTTCTGCTTCTGCTAATTCAGTTTCTGGTTCCGCGACAGGCTCTTCAACCGGGTTCTGTTGTTCGTCTTGTTCTGTTTCGGTTGTTGGTTTCTGGCTCTGTTCTTCATCACCAAAGCCAAGCCATGACAGTAAGCCACGCTTCTTCTTTTCCGTCATCTGGGGATATCCTGGATTTAATTAACTCACATACCTAAGTCAACTGTGCCTTGCGCTGTTGAGCCAGCGAAGGTTTGGCTATGGGCCGCATCAAAGTGACTTGGGTGTGTCTTCTTTTCTTAAAGAATTATCGCTTTTGCACAAAGAATAATGACAAAGCAGTGAAAACTTTTACGCTTGCTTGATACACTTTGCCATAATTTTGAATGCCAAACTTCTGTTCGCCCGGCGAAAAGGCGCACAGACTGGCTATAGTAACACTTAATTAGCGGTCAAAAAATCTATGCTAAGACGTCGTCAGCAAAACCCATCACAAAAACGCGCGCCAAGCGGTCAGGTTCGCATCATCAGCGGCCTGTGGCGCGGACGTAAACTACCGGTGCACGATGCCGAAGGCCTGCGCCCGACCACCGATCGCGTCAAAGAAACGCTGTTCAACTGGCTCGCTCAGGATATTCCGCACGCCAGGTGTCTTGACTTGTTTGCCGGCTCCGGCGGTTTAGGCTTTGAGTCAGCCTCTCGCCAGGCTGATAAAGTGACCATGCTGGAGATGAATCCGCAGGCCTTTGCACAGCTCAAAACCAACATCGCGGCGCTCAAAGCCAGCAACATTGAAGCAGTCAACACCGATACGCTCGCCTACCTCAAGCAACCCGGCCAAGCGTACGATGTGGTCTTTATCGACCCGCCCTTCCGTCAAGGTTTGTTACAAGAAACGGTGCAGTTACTCGAGCAAAACGGGTGGCTAGCCGCTAACGCAATGATTTATATTGAGAGCGAAAAAGAACTGCCCCTGACTGAGTTGCCGGAAAGCTGGCAACTGTATCGCGAGAAGCTCGCGGGTCAGGTGTGTTACCGACTGTTTGAAAGGACATCCGAATGAAAATTCTGCTGACATTGGCCAAAGCCGCCATCGCGTTTGTCTGGCTGGTACTGCTGATCAACATCGTTATGCCATTTCCGGGCAAAGCGGCGATCGCCTTGTACATCATGACCGCGTTCCTGTTCTTCATGCACGGTTTGCAGATGCTGATCTTCGTTGGCGCGTTTGGCGACAAAGTCAAAATGAATGGCTGGGAAAAATGGTCCATTCTGATTTTTGGTATCTTTGCGCTGCTCGATATTCGCCGCAAACACATGATGTAAAAAAACCGCCGAATGGCGGTTTTTTTACATCCCTACGTAACTCTTAATACCGTTGAGGAACATCTGCGTCGACATCATGACCAACAACAGGCCCATCAGACGCTCAACTGCCTTGAGACCACGCTCGCCCAGTACCTTGTGAAAGAAGCCATAGAACATCAAAATCAGGAACGTACCCGACCAGGCAAGGATCACCGCCGCCGACAATTCCATCAGATTATCCGGGTATTGGGTCGACAGCAGCAATAGCGCTGCAATCACTGACGGGCCGGCGATCATCGGAATCGCCATTGGCACGATAAACGGCTCTTCACCCGCCGCGAGACCAGTAATACTGCCTGCACTCGGGAAAATCATCTTAATCGCGATAATGAACAGAATGATACCGCCAGAGATGCTTAAGGTTTCCGGCTGCACATGCAGGAAGCTGAGAATCGATTTCCCCGCAAACAAAAACAGCATCAGAATCACCAGCGCGAAACAGAGCTCGCGAACCAGCACAACACGGCGACGTTTGGGATCAAGGTGCTTTAGGATAGACAGAACAATAGGCAGGTTGCCCAGCGGGTCCATGATCAGAAACAGCATGGTTGCAGCCGATAAAATCTCCATAACACCTCAATACCACAACAAAAATTTTGCGCAGTATATCAGCGTCACTTATCGATTTCGATGTGTATTCCTGCGCTAAATGGCCATTTTGCCACCCTTAATGCTGGCAAATGCGCGCTTCATTCAGATGCCAGATCCCCGCTTCAATTATCACTTTGCGTTTCTCCTGCAAGAAAGCCAGCAAAGCATCTAAATCCATCCCGTTCAGCTTGCAGGTGTGGAAACGGGCATGCGTACCAAATTCCCGGCTGACCGCTTCACGCAGCGCCGCTTCCGTCATTGGCGTTTGTTTGAGTAGATTGAGTACTTGGTGGGCATGAATTTCAATTGTCATCGTCGTTCTCGCAAGGATGGAAAACTCAGACTGTAACCAAAGGCGCCCTATCCGGCTTTGATTTAGCTCAGGGCAGCAGCACCACAGACGCCACAATCAGCCCCTGAGCCAGTAGATAGCTGCCGGAGATCAGGTACTGACCCAACGGCAGTGGACGCCGATAGTCATGGATTGCCAGCAAAAGCGCCGACAGCATGAGCAGCAGACTGCCGATGAATCCGGCTAGCGATGCAGATGATGGTAACTTCAGCCACACTTCTCCGGCAGCCCACGTCATTTGCAATAACATGATGCCCATGATGGTGACTGGAAAAATCAAGGTATCCAGTTGAGGCAGCAATAAGAAGAAGGCGACGATGCTGGTTGCGATCAGCAGTGCAGGCAACCACCAGACAATTGAACCGGAAATCTGAACCCAAAACGCTTTGCTGTAGAACAGCTGGGCCAGCAGAAAAGCACCAAAACAGGCTTTGGGGCGAAATCTTAGCAGATGCAGTGAATCACCGACCAAGGCAGAACTCAACCCCACCGTCACCCACAGAACCGGAGCCGAAAAGGCGGCGGATTGCGTGACAGTGATGGACAGAAGCAAGGCTAAACTCACCGCTTTAAAAAACAGAGCGTACTTTAGTTTATTGTTTTCAAAAGCAGAAATGCTGATAAGTCCCGATACCGCGACAGAAATCCAGCTCCACATGCCTATACCTCTTCTAAAATCTGCCGCCAGTGTAGGCATGTGACTTTCGATGTCCAGAACCAAGCTGCAAAAGTTGGATCTTGATTGCGATTCCTTGTTGAGGCAAAAAACGGACGAACATTTACACTGTTTACTCTTTCATCAACAAAACAGAAAAACCTGCCGCAGAGGCTATCAACAATTAAAAACAACGTTTTAAATGATACAAACCAGATTAAATTACACTTAAAGTCACTAATAAATTAAGAATTAAGTTAATAAAAATCGATTAAAAACAATAATATAAACACAATAAAACAACAAACAAACCAATAAAGACCTTCCCAAACCAACAATGAGCCTCACCAACCAGTTTACCTTCCAATGCTACTGGTTAGACCATACACAAATGACATTAAATCTCATCTATGATTTTTTATTTCTTAAAAAATGGGAATTCATGGAAAAATGACAACATACCAACCTCTAGCAAGCAAAAAACTGACAAAACGATTAATGAAACATTAATTTAACTTAATTAAGTTAATTAAAAACAACAAGTTATACCAAAATGAGATTATTTAAAACTCACTATGATTATTTGATAATCGCACCAAAACCACACATCTAACTCACCATTTCAGGGCAGATCTTAAGATATAGAATGGTATTTTTAAGCATTTTGAAAAGATGGGCTTGATCAAGCCGTTAAACTAGTGCTATTCTGATCTCACTGAATGAAACCGAATAAAGGAGCAGTGTTATGATTTCTTCATCTCAGAAACAAGGATTAGTAATGATCGCAGTAATCGTTGGCCTAATGACACTGCCGATGATGTACTAAACATCTGTTACAAAACAAAAAAGGACGCCAAGGCGTCCTTTTTTAGTTCTTCACTCTTCAACTATTGCAGATGTTGTGACAACTCTTCCCAGTGCAGGTAGTACACCACCATCGCCGCGAGCGTCATCAGCATCATTAGCATTAATGCCACACGCCAGATAAACCGACCACTTCTTGGGGTCAGTTCCTTTTCACATTCGATACACACTGCGACAAACGCCTTTCTGTCTTCCAACTGATAGTGCTCTTCTTCCACCACTTGATTACTAATCGTGGCCACGTAATGCAGTTTGGCCAGCACATCATGTGGCAGGCGCTCTTCACAGCTGTTGATCAGCTCTTCCAGGTTTTGTCCCTGCGCGTGATATTGGGTCCTCAGCAAGGTTTCCAGTTTCCGCGTTCGCTCGACAACTTGTTCAATATCAGACATCACTGCCTCCCTGCTCATCCGCTTGTGTTTATAGTTGTTTCAGAATCTGTTGATCTATAGATAAGGGTGAGCAAAGCTCACTTCTAGCTTAGCCTTCAAATAGCAGGTCAAAGTGTGACACCAGCCGAAAAACTCGCCTCTCTCACTGTGCATTTACCGGTTTATTTCGTCAAAGTGCTTATAAAATCAGATTATTAGCTTCCACTTGCTGTCAGATGGGGACGACGATGCCGAGCGTATTTTGGATTGCGATTATTGTACTGTTGCTGTTGGGTCTCTGGCTGTTCAGCCAGTTTTATCGCCGCCATATTCAGGGGGAAAACGCCCCCGAACGCAGCACCGAAGTTATCATTCTCGATAAACAAAGCATCTCGGTTGAACATCCCCTGCCGGGGCAGGAAGATCGAGAGTACTGGATTTACGTGCAACAAGGAAAACTGGGGCCCAAACGCGAGTTTCAGGTCGGAGTGCACTACTTTCACGCTCTGAATCCAGGGGATCGCGGCGTGCTGACTTATCGCGGTACCCAGTTCTTACACTTTGCCTTGCAGCGCTAAGGCAACAACCAGCGGATCTTGCCACTGCGAGAGACCAACCAGCTAACCCACAACGAAGCCGCGCCGCTCAATACAATCCACAGCGGAATCACCCAACCCGGATGCCCTTGATACCAGCCGTAAGCTTTCATCGGCCACAGGAATATCGGATGCAACAGGTAAATCCCCAGGCTGTGCTGGCTGATAAACGCCACTATCGTCTGCGCCCGCTGCGACAGATGCTCTGCCCACGCGCGACAAAGAATAAAAATCATACTCGCCGCCAGAATGGTATTGAGTGTCTTGTAAGATAGCCAGCGCCCGACCGTGTAACCCTGATACTCCAGGCTTAACGTCACCACCGAATACACGGTGGTATAGAGAGCACCGCCGCCCAAGAGCAGCGCTGTCCAGACTACCCAAGGCGTATTCGGCACTTTCTGATACAGCAAATAGCCGAGCAACAGGTAGCCGCTGTAGAGCCACAATTCCGCGCTCCACACGCCATCAATGAAGAACAGGAACAGCGTCGCACTAACAAGCCAAATTGCCACCCACGCACAAATCGCCAGCGTATCGACCCGTTTCACCAACCACTGCAGCAACGGAATGACAAAATAGAGCGGAATGAAGTAATAGAAAAAGCCCAGATGGTAATAGGTTTCGTGTTGCGGGCTATGTTTGAGCGTATCGAGCGCCAGTGCGCCGTCAAACCCGTTCGCGCTCCAACCGGAAAGATAAGCATAGAACAGCGACCAAATAATGAATGGCACCAGCACCTTGCCCAAGCGACGTCGCAAATAGTAGTGAAGATCAAAAGGACGCGGATCGCTGAGCATCAAAGCACCGGAGATCAGAATAAACACGGGCACCGCCCAGCGGCTGATCCCGTTGATGGTGACCGCCGTCAGCCACTCCGAAAACGGGATATTCCCCAGCTCTTGCCGATACGGCGCCAGCACGTGAATCCCAATCACAGCCACGGCCGCGACACAACGCAACAAATCAAAAAAAATCACTCGCTTAGTCATAAACCACGCTCTCAAGCCGCCATAGAACTCACTATAGAACGATAACCATGTGCTGTGTAAGAGAAAGGTTAATGATTGGTGAGATCCTTAACTTATTTTCAGAACGATAGTTATTGCCTATCACAACAATGCACACAATCGAATATAGTTATACAAATCACAAGGTTATTATGCACTCAACGATTTCACAGAAATCCATCTATTTTCAATTACTAATGAGGTGAGTGTTATGACTACTAATCTGATCGGCCTGGACCGCAACCACAGCCAACAACTTGCTCAGTCACTCAACCGCCTGCTGGCCAACTACCAGGTGTTCTACATGAACACTCGCGGTTACCACTGGAACATCAAAGGTAAAGAGTTCTTTGAGCTGCACGCAAAATTCGAAGAGATTTATACCGATCTGCAAACCAAGATTGATGAACTGGCTGAGCGTATTCTGACGCTGGGTTACCAGCCGCTGCACAGCTTCAGCAGCTATCTGGACAGCACTGAGATTCAGGAACACACCAACGCGACCGATGGCAAAAGCACCATGCAAGGGCTGGTCAACGGCTTTGGTGCATTGATCACACAACAACGCGCCATTCTGGCTCTGGCTTCTGAGGCTGGTGATGAAGGGACTGCCTCACAAATGGGTGACTACATTCGTGAACAGGAAAAACTGGTGTGGATGTTGAACGCGTGGTTGCAATAAGCCAATAAAAAACAAGCCCGTTTAACGGGCTTGTTGTGACAGTTTCGGTAATCCGAGCGAAATTAGGCTGGTCAGCATGAGGAAGCCCAAAGACACCCAAAGACATGCGGCCAGCCCCCCTACCTGAAACAGATAACCCGACAGAATCGTACCAATCAAACGTCCCATCGCGTTGGCCATGTAGTAAAAGCCCACATCGAGCGACACCCCATCACCCTTGGCATAACTGACAATCAGATACGAATGCAGGGACGAGTTGACCGCAAACACCGCGCCAAACAACATCAACCCTACCGTGATCACCCATTGCGGGTGCCAGTTTAGGGTGACACCGAGCGCCACCACTGCCGTCACCACACACAGCATCACCGCCCAACGCAGTGCAGCATGACCATCCGGCAATTTACCCTGCGCTTTACCCGTAATGCGCGGCGCGATGCTTTGAATCACGCCATAGCCGATGACCCACAGCGCAAGAAAACCGCCAACCCAGATGTGATCCCAGCCAAACACGGTGCCGAGATAGACCGGTAGCGCGACCACAAACCACACATCGCGCGCGCCAAACAAAAACAGACGCGCCGCCGACAGAATGTTCACCGACGTCGATTTAGAGAAAATCTCCGAGAACTTGGGTTTGGCCTTGGCTTTGCCGATATCTGAACTCAGCCAGGTCAGGCTGCCAATCAGCACCAAGACCAACACCGCAGCCATGCACGCCACCGCGAGCTGGAAGCCGAGCAACGTCAGCAGCACACCACCTAAAAAGAATCCTGCGCCTTTGAGCGCGTTTTTCGAGCCGGTCAGAATCGCAATCCAACGATACAGCGCGCCCTGTTGCTCATCCGGCACCAACGTTTTGATCGCGCTTTTCGCGCTCATCTTGTTGAGGTCTTTGGCGATGCCGGACAGCGCCTGCGCGGCCATGACCCAGGGAATGGTCAGCCACACGCTGGGCAGCGCCAGCATCCCCAATGCAACGATCTGCATCGCCAGCCCGACGTTCATGGTGCGATTGAGCCCCAGTCGCGCGCCCGGCCAGCCACCGATGAGGTTAGTGACCACGCCAAAGAACTCGTAAAACAGAAACAGCGAGGCGATCGCCAGCGTGTCGTAACCAAGCTGATGGAAATAGAGCACCACCAGCATGCGCAGCGCACCGTCCGTCAGCGTGAAGTTCCAGTAGTTGAACGTCACCAGCATGTACTGACGGATCGAGTGGTCTAATTTGGCATAAGTTTTCAACATATTCCGATCCAAAATGAGCTTTGGGATCATGATGATCCCAAAGCTCGATTAGCTGATCACACCCGCGACGTGTTCGATGTAACAGCGCTGCTCCGCTTTAGTAAACGCGCCCGGACGCAGGGCCTGAATGCGTTCAATACACTGATCCAGCGGCCAGCCGATATCGAGCAGCAAATGCCCGGCCAGCAAACCGGTACGGCCCGAGCCACCCATACAGTGGATCGCCACTTTGTCGCCGCGTTTGAGCACACTGCGCAGTTGCGGGCTGACGGTTGGCCAGTGCTCAGTAAAGAGCTCATCCGGCACACTGTCGTCTTCAATTGGCAGATGAATCCACATCATGCCAAGCGCTTGGGCGGTATAACCGAGTTGCTCAACCTGTTTGGCCTCCATCTCTTCACGCGTGATCGCGCTGACAATCACACTGACGCCGCTCGCTTTCAGCTGCGTGAGGCTGTCAAACAGGCTGACGTCTTTGGTGCCCGGGCACGGCATCAGCACCAGCGCCGCTTTCTCGACTGGCAATTCCCATGTCGGATGCATCATTTCGCCAGCCCAACCTTACGCACCAGTTCAGCGGTGCGGGTCGCGTAACCCATTTCGTTGTCGTACCACGCGTAGATTTTCACCATGCGCGTGCCCACCACCATGGTCGACAAAGCATCAACGATGGTCGAACGTTGGTCACCGCGGTAATCAATCGACACCAGCGGTTTTTCTTCGAAGCCGAGAATGCCTTGCAGCTCACCTTGCGAGGCTTCTTTTAGCAGTGCATTGACTTCTTCGGCGGTGGTATCGCGTTTCACATCAAAAATGATGTCGGTCAGCGACGCATTCGCCAGCGGTACACGTACCGCGTGACCGTTAATCTTGCCTGCCAGTTCCGGAAAAATTTCCACAATCGCCGTCGCGCTGCCAGTGGTGGTCGGGATCAGGCTCATGCCGCACGCACGGGCACGACGCAAGTCTTTGTGCGGCGCATCCAAAATGGTTTGCGTGTTAGTCAAATCGTGAATGGTGGTGAACGACGACTGCTCAATGCCGAGTTTTTCGTGAATCACTTTCACCACGGGGGCAATACAGTTGGTAGTGCACGAGGCCGCGGTGACAATGCGGTGCTGCGCGGGGTCGAAAATGTGGTCGTTCACACCGACCACGATGTTGGCAATGCCCGGCTCTTTGACCGGTGCCGACACCACCACACGCTTGACACCCTGCTCCAGATACTGGTTCAAGAACGCCGTTTTGCGATGCACGCCAGTGGCTTCAATCACCACATCGCAACCCGACCAGTCCACCGCGCTGATGTCACGCTCCTGACTGGTGGTGATGCGCGCGTCACCAATCAGCATGGTATTACCTTGCGCTTCCACCGCGTGGGACCAGCGCCCTTGCACCGAATCGAACTCCAGCAGGTGCGCCAGTGTCGCGGTATCGCCAGCGACATCGTTGATGTGCACAAATTCGACTTCTGGCCAGTCAAATGCTGCACGCATTGCCAAACGGCCAATGCGGCCAAATCCGTTGATTCCGACTTTAATGGTCATTTTTCTCTCCTTAACAGCACGGGCGGTCGGCCATGGTCGCCAGTCGCTGACTGTCGACACCGTATTGTTGTTGCAAACAGTTGGATTGTTTTAATCCGTCGATAATTTTATTCAGCCAGCCTGGCAGCTGGTCTGAAATCTGGTAGTAGACCCATTGGCCCTGACGTTCGTCCACCAGTACGCCGCTCTGGCGCAGCTGCGCCAGATGGCGCGACACTTTCGGCTGACTTTCCTGCAGCGCATGCGTCAGTTCGCACACGCACAGGCGTTTTTCACGGGCAATCAGCAGCAGGCAGCGCATACGCGTTTCATCCGCCAGCAGCTTAAAAAATTGGTGAGGTAGCATTGGCGACTCCAATATATTCACATATCCATATATCTTAAATACAAAAAAGCACGCGTCAATGCGCGTGCTCTCGTTGTCATAAAAGTTTCATCTATTCGACGCGGTTGACGTCCTGGCTCCAGCGTGCCGCCGCGGTGAGATCTTGAGTGACATCATTGACTTGCAATCCCAGTTGCAGGCAACAGTGTTCTACCCCTTGCCAATCAGCCTGCTCAAAGCACTCTTCCAAATTGAGCAGTTCACCAAACGGGCCGACGCGCTGATTAAGCGCATCTTTGATCGCTTTGCTGAGCGGCAACTGCTCTACCAGTTCATCCAACGACGTATCCAGCAGGACATCAAGCAGCGAAAACAACCCGACCAGAAATGCCTGATCTTTATGTTCCGTAAAGGGACGCTTGGCGGCCATCAACTGGCAGAACTGCGCCCGTTGCAGCGACAGGTTGTACAGCTCTTTCGGTTTGTTGGCCGAAATGTACGACGCTACCGCCAGCGACACGAAAATTTTCAACCGATCCTGACCCAGATACACCAGTGCCTGGCGAAAAGAGGAAATCGGCACCGCAATCCGATCTGACATGCTGTTCACAAAGCGCAGCAGCTTGTACGACAACGCCAAATCCTGCGCCACGATGTGCTCAATACGTTCGAAATTGACGTCGGGGCGGCACACTTCCTGAAACAGTTGCATTGCCAGCACGTGTTCCGGGCTGACATAGCGCTGCTTCATGATTTGCGGCTTGCTGAAAAAGTAGCCTTGGAAGAAGGTAAAACCAGCGCGGCGGGTCTGTTCAAACTGCTCCTCGGTTTCTACCCGTTCAGCAAGAAAACGGCGACGACTGCCACGCTCAAGACGTTGCTGAACAATGGCACACGCTTCGTCAATGCCCAGCGCCATAATGTCGAGTTTGACGATGTGCACGTAAGGCAGAAAACGCTCCCACTCCGGCGCGAACACAAAATCGTCCAGCGCGATCAGATAACCGCGTGAACCGAGTTCACGGATTGCAGCCAAGAGTTCATCAGTCGGCTCACAAGTCTCCAGCACCTCGACCACAATCTGGTCTTTGGGCAACGTCAGCGGCAACCTGCGCAACAGGCTTTTGTAGGGAAAGTTAATAAAACAGCGGGAACGGGCGATGGACGGATTCGTGCCCATCGCCAGAAAATTTTCGACAATCAGTCGATATGTCGCACGATCAGAGTCCATGTGCTCAGGAAACGCATTCTCTTCCCCATCACGAAACAGCAGCTCATATCCTAATGTCTGCCGCTTCGCATTTAAGATGGGTTGTCGTGCTACATAAGTGGTATACATGTCACCCTCAAGCGCATTCGGCGTGGGTTATCAGGCTTTAGCCGCCGCCAGCAGCGCGCCACAACCCATAAACATCGAGCCGAATACTCGGTTAATTTTACGCATGATGCGATCGGAACGAATAAAGCGTCCCATTTGTGAGGCCAGCGAGGTATAGCCCAGCATCACGAAAGAATCTATGGTAACGGTTGTGATGCCCAGTACCAAGAGCTGGGTCATCTGATCTCTGGCCGGATCAAGAAACTGCGGAAACAACGCAACCAGAAACACAATCGATTTCGGGTTGGTCAGGTTAATCAGAACCGCTTTGCGCAGCAAAGTTCCGGCACTCAGCGTTTGTGTGGCCGCATCGGCGACCAGGCTGGAGCGATCGCGCCATTTCTGAATGCCAAGCCACACCAGATACACCGCACCGACCCATTTGATGATGGTAAATGCCAGCGCCGATTGCGCCACCAACGCACCAATGCCGGCGCCCACCAGCATAATGTGAATGGCAAGGCCAATCTGCAGACCGGCGATCGACGCCAGCGACTTGCGCGTGCCGTAACTCAGTCCGTTACTGATCGAGTTCACCGTACCGGACCCCGGCGCCAGACTAAAAACAATAGCAGTGGCCACATAGGCCAGCCAAACATGCGTATCCATTGCAATTCCTCTCAACTCGCTTATTCTAGCGACCTTAGACAACCAATTTGATACTCACCCCATGTGATGAACCGAGCGAGTGTTATGACCTCACCTTATACTCAAGAGTCAAACTTTGAGCAAGCGATCCAACATGAGATCGCCGATTTCTGGCACACTCGCGCCGAAGGATTTTATCGTTCTTTCGATAAAACAAAGCTTTACTGGTGCTCCCTCACCAAGCCGGAACACAGCAAAGCGATTGTGGTGGTCAATGGCCGCATCGAATCGGCCTGGAAATATCAGGAACTGTTCTACGATCTGTTCCGCCAGGGCTACGATATTTACTCTTATGATCATCGCGGTCAGGGGTTATCGGATCGATTAATCGACGAGCGAGAGATGGGGTATGTCGGCGATTTTCACGACTACGTACAGGACCTGTCCGGCCTGCTCGAACTGTGGGACCTGCGTCGTTATCAGCAACGCTTCCTACTGGGGCATTCCATGGGGGGCGCTATTGCGACCCGTTATGTGCAAACGCACCCGCATCATGATTTCGCGGCGATGGCACTCAGCGCGCCGATGTTTGGGGTCAACATGCCTTGGCAGCTGCGTCCGGTGGCTTTGTCGCTGTCACAGATGTTAACCGCGCTGTACAGCAAACCCACTTACGCGCCCGGTTATAGCGCTTATCTTCCCAAACCCTTTGAGATTAACGCGCTCACTCAGAGCGAAGTGCGCTACCGCTGGTTCCGCGAGCTTTACGAGACCAAGCCGGAACTGAAACTGGGCGGCCCCAGCACCCGCTGGGTCTGGCAGGGCCTGATGGCTGCCAAACAGTGTATTCAGCTTACCCGCCAGGTACGCCTGCCAACGCTGGTGCTACAAGCAGAAGCCGATACGATTGTCAGCAACGAAGCGCAAACTCGCTTTGTCACCAAGCTGGCGCGCACCAATCCACACAGTGCGATTAAAGTGATCCTCGGCTCGCGCCACGAGCTGCTGTTTGAACAGGATCAGTATCGTAATCAGGCGCTGGATGCGTTACTCAACCACTTTGCGAACGTGAACCAAGCCAAATAGAGGAAATTTTGCTCCGGCAGGTTTACCCTCTTTTTCCTCTTTCGCTTCACGTACACTAACCACCCAGAGACGCGCCTGCTTCTCCGCTATTTCACCTGTGATTAAGAGGGTTTTATGACCACTGAACGTAACGCATCACCATTTCGCATTGTGGCTTCCGATCTTGACGGCACGCTGCTGGCACCGAATCATCAACTGAGTCCGTTTGCCAAACAGACACTGAAAGATCTGCACCAGAAAGGGTTCACGTTCATTTTCGCCACCGGTCGTCACCACGTTGATGTGGCGGGCATTCGTGAAATTGCGGGCATTCCTGCCTATATGATCACCTCGAACGGTGCGCGCGTGCATGATCAGAATGACCAAGAGATGTACAGCAAAAACGTTCCGCCACATTTAGTGCAGGCGATCATTGATCTGGTGAAAGAAGAGCAAGACATCTACGTTCACATGTACCGCGATGACGAGTGGTTACTGAACCGCGAAGATGAAGTGCTGCGCGACTTCCATGAAGATTCCGGCTTTACCTACCAAATTTTTGACGTCAATGCAGCGCCGACCGACGGCGTGGCCAAGGTGTTTTTCAGCAATGAGAGCCACGACCACGAGCAACTGGTGAAATACGAAACGCTGATCAATGAGCATTTTGGCGATCAGGTCAACGTTGCCTTTTCAACCCCATGGTGTCTGGAAGTGATGTGTGCCGGCGTGTCGAAAGGCGATGCGCTGCAAGCGGTCGCAGAATCACTGGGTCTGACGCTCGACAACTGCATCGCGTTCGGCGACGGCATGAACGACGTTGAAATGTTGTCGATGGCCGGCAAAGGTCTGGTGATGGGGACCGCACACGAGAAAGTGATGCGCGCCCTGCCAAATAACGAAGTGATCGGCAGCAACGCCGATGACGCGGTGCCGCACTATCTGCAAACGCACCTGATTTAATCTCGCGCTTGTTTCGATAGCGCAGAAAAGGCAGCCTCGGCTGCCTTTTTTGTATCGGTGACGGGTTCACCCGTAAATTGCTGACATCAGCGCAGCGTTTCTTTACTCAGAATCGCCTGCCACTCCGCTTCACTGACTGGCATCACCGACAAACGATTACCACGTTTCACCAGCGCCAGTTCACTCAGCTCTGGCATCGCTTTTAGCACGCTCAGCGGAATCACACGCTGCGTTTTACGCACAAACTCGATATCGACCATCACCCAGCGCGGGTTGTCCGGTGACGATTTCGGATCAAAGCAATCACTGCTTAGGTCAAAGGCAAAGTGATCCGGATACGCCTCACGCACTACGCGCGCGATGCCTGCCACCCCAACCTGTTTGCACGAGGAGTGATAAATCAGCACTTCATCGCCCACTTTGATCGCATCACGCAACATATTGCGCGCCTGATAATTGCGCACGCCTTCCCAGCACGAAACCTTTTGTGTCCGCAGAGTGTCAATAGAGAAGGTGTCTGGTTCTGTTTTGAACAGCCAATATGCCATAATGAAACCCGTTTAATGTTCTGTCACGAGGAAGATATAACATGAAGGCGCTGAGAAACCCAGCAGCAATCCTGACCGCCCTTATCCTGCAAGCCTGTTCCAGCAGCCAGGCCCCTCAGCCGACTGGAACTGAGCAGCCCAAAGCCAGCCTGGATCAACCCGCGTCGATTCAGCCACAACAGTTTGTGTTGCGTGGTCAGATGGTCGTCGGCCCGGAAGTGCGCGCTCTGACCCCTTGTGGCAGCAATCAGCAGCTGTTACTCGATATGCCGGAAGCGCTGGTGAAACAGGCGACCGAGCTGAGCCGGTCGCCTTACCAAATCATGTATGGCGAAGTCATTGGTCACCTAGCGCCGCCAAGCCAGACTGGCTACAACGGTGATTACGCCGCGCGCTTTGTAGTAGAGCAAGTGAATATGCTGAGTGCGGAAAACCCGCAGCGCTGCAACTTAGCCGCCACGCCAACCCGCGCGTTTGGTACCGAGCCGTTCTGGAACATGAATTACACCGCAGATGGCCTGAGTTTTCAGCCGCTCGGTGGCCCTAAACAGACGTTCAAGATTGATAGCAGCCGTTTGTCTGCCAACCAACGCCTCTACCGTTTCAACGACGGTGAACTGACCCTGACGCGTGAATCCTGCTCCGATGGCATGAGCGACACGCTGTATGGCTGGCGTTCTGAACTGAGCCTCAAAGGCGGCGAATACAAAGGCTGCGCGACGCTGGGCAACAGTGACCCGACGCTGGAATGGGTTGGCACTTACTTTGCCAGTTCAACCCAGAACAACGGCTTTAGCGTCACGCTCAATCTCGATGCCGATCATATGGCCACTACCCGCTATCACTACAGCAGCGGAGAAGCCGATATCGTTGAGCGCGGTTACTGGCAGCAGTTGAATCCGCGTCAGATTCAAGTGGTGATGACCCAACATCAGCAGCAGTATTTACTGTCAGAACGCGTCTTCACTCGCGACGGCAGCACGCTCAGCGCCGACAAAGAGAAAGTCGGCAGCGTGGTTTACCCGATCGCCAACGGCGGATTGGTGCTGTTTTCTGCCAGTCAGGTAACGGCTCCGCAAGCAATGCTGTTACCGATAAGCGAACAGCAGATTGCCTCCCGCGATGACTACGAAGAAGATGTTGACCAAGCGCTGCGCCGCTACTTTGCGCTGCATAACACTGCGCCGGAAAACACGCAGTACCGCTGGCTGAAATACGATTTGAACGGCGACAGCCAGCCTGAACTGCTGGTACAGCTGGACTGGTGTGGTTCCGGTGGCTGCACGTTACTGGTGTTCCAGCAGCAGAATCAGGAGTGGCGCTTTAACAGCCGCATTACGCTGGTTCGCACGCCCTTTCAACTCGGTAAGCAGAACACTCACGGATGGCAGGACCTGATGCTGCCGGTCAGTGGCGGTGGCGCGCAAGCCGCAACCCACCGTTTGCAATACAACGGCATCAGCTACCCGGTCAATCCGAGCATCGCTGACGTTGCCAACCAAGATGACATCAGTGGCGTCACCCTGTTTGCTGACGGCTTATCACCCAAGCAGGCCGGAGTGAAACTGTGACACCTTGCCCGCAATGCCTGTTGGTACACCAGTGCGTGTGCCCTCAGGTACCCCAGCTTAGCAGTGCATTGCAATTGTCCTTATTGATGCACGACAACGAAGCTCAGCGTGACACCAACACCGGGCGCTGGCTGAATGCAGCCCTGCCTGACTGCTACAGTTTCAGCTGGAGCCGGGTTGAGCCTAACGCCGCGCTCAACGAGCGCATCGCCGACCCTGACTATTACTCGCTGCTGGTATATCCGGGAGAGCAGAGCCTGAACTTGGATGACGCGCTGGAACAGGCACGCGTGCTGGGGTGCCAGCCGCATTTTATTCTGCTCGACGGCACCTGGCAGGAAGCGAAAAAAATGGAGCGCAAAAGCCCGTGGCTCGAGGATTTGCCACGAGTCACCCTCAGCCCTCAGCAACTGTCGCGCTATCGGCTGCGGCGCAATCAGAGTGACGGCCATCTGTGTACACTGGAAGTGGGGTGCGAGCTGTTGCGTGCGATTGGCGAAGCGCACAATGCCGAGCAACTCGACGCTTTTTTTGCAGAATTTATGGCGATTTTTCAGGCCGATAAGAGCGGCCATCGCTGGCAGCGCCCTTAATCATGAATGTTAAGCGTGAATCTTCACCTTAGCTGAGGCGCTGCGGCGCGCCCAAATGGAAGCCTTGCAGATAATCGACGCCCATCTCTTCGCTGATGCGGCGCACGTCATCATTGTGGACAAACTCAGCCACAGTTTTGGCATTCAGTACCTGACACAGCTGCACCAGTTGCTGAGCGATACGGCGCTGCTTCACATCCTGATCGATATTACGAATCAGGCTGCCATCCAGTTTGATCACCTGCGGTTCCAGTTTGACGATTTCATCAATGTTGGAATAACCGGAACCAAAATCGTCGACGATGATGCTCGCACCCAGTGAGCGGAAATGGTTACACACTTCGATCATGTGGCCATAATCTTTAATCTGTTCGGTTTCCAGTACTTCCAGACCAACCCGGCTCGGATCCGGCAGCGATTTGATCGCCTCTTCCAGATTGAGCAGCGTGCGCTCACTCATAAAGTCCTGCGGCGCAAGGTTGATGGAAAAGGCTTCGCTGCGATCGCGCATCAAATCAAAGGTACGATTAATCATCTGGCGACTGAGACGAGTGTAGAGATGCGTGCCTTCGATGATCGGCAAAAAACGCCCCGGCAAAATAATTTCGCCATCATCTTCAATCCGCACCAGACATTCATACGACGCGAGTTCATGGCTGTGTGCCTTGAAAATCGGCTGCGCGTAGACCAGCACGTTGTTATCCAGCACTGCCCGGCTCACACACGATAACCAACCCAGCCGCTCCTGACGCATCTGCTCTTGGGCGCGCAATTGGCTGGCGTTACAGAAATGGCGGTTGTGCTGCTGTGCGTGGCGACGTGCCTCTATCGCGCGCAGCAATAAATCATCCGGATCTTTGTCCGGAAAATCACGGCGGCTGACCAAACCGGCACACAGCGACACCGAGACATAATCCACCTCCGGCAGACCGAAAGGTTCGAAGTTCACATGCTCCAGTTGGTCAACAAACTGAGAGAACGTCAGGTGAATAAACTCTTCATCCGCTTCACTGCGAAACAGTGTGGCCCACTCGCCCACACCGATAGCAAACAGCTCGCTGCGTCCCGCCAGATGCTGATGCAGATAGTGCTGAAAATGAGCGCTGAGATCCTGCAGCAGACGGTCGCCGACTTGATAGCCATACTTTTCATTAATCTGGTTGAAGTTCGTCAGTTTGAGTGCCAGCAGATGATGGTTGCCAGCCATGCGCAGTAATTTCTCACGCAGCACGACCCGGTTCGGCAATCCGGTGCGCGGGTCGACACGATAACTGGCCGTCAGCATGCTGGCCTGACTCTGAATCTTGTGCGCCAGGTTGAGGTTCATCTCATCCAGGTCCGACAGCGAATTACGAATCAGGCTGAACAGAGGAGCGATGACATCATGGCGGCCAAAGCTGAAAGGCTCGCTCGGCCGTTCCACCACGTCGCCTTCACGCAGGGCGAGATAGGTCATGCTGTGATGCAGCGTGCGCTGCATGGTGCCGTCATGCCACAGCTCGCCAAAGCAGTAACAACCTTGCGTCGGTGCGACGGCCTGCAATGGTAAAAGCTCTTGGTTTTCTTCGATAAATTCCAACCGCGAAGTGCAGTTGTAGACAAAAATCTGTTCAGGCTGAAAGGTGCGCAGTTGCTCAGCGCCAAGGTACACTTGCTCAAGCGTCAGTGACGGATGGTCAAAACAGAAGCGGACTTCATCGCCCACCGACAACGGCTTATTCAGGACCAGACCCGGTTCATCCTCATACATCGGCACGTACACGTCCTGACGCTGTAAGTCCCCTTTGATGAGCGGAAAGTTGTGCAGCAGCTCAAACGGCACATGCTGGCCATCGCCCAGGTAGCGGTTATATACGTCCTGCACTGGCAAATCATCAAGACGATACAGCGTATTGCCATCAGCTTTGGTGACGCGGAAATTGCGCCCGATCGGGTTCCATTCCGTGTAAGCCGCATTGCTGACATGCAAATTGTCACCATGCAGCGCCACCGACACCATCGCATGCTGGTAGGTTTTGGTGCCAAGCAACACCCAGCGCTCGCCATCAACCTGCCCCGCCGCACCACCAGCCACCGGCACACCCGGCGTCAGATGATTGAACGCACCGATACGTTCGGTCCGCTCCATGCTCATGCGCTCTGCAAAGCAGATGATCGCCCGCGTATTGGCCTGCACCGCTAAATCGGTCACCAGGTTCTGCGTATCACGCACCGGATTACTGCTGTAGCGACTCACCGCGCTGCTGAGCGTCGTGTCATCAAAGCGGCTGAACAGCAGCAGCGTACCCTGATGGTGAATATCACCGTGATGAATGAGTTGCCCTGAGCTCAGACCAATCAGCGTAGCTTGTGGATAAATATGCACAAGTTGCTCAGCTAAGGGCTCGATCTCCTGCGCAGGCAGACTGGAGAACAATTGAATAAGCGTACTGCCACGAGCAGAAAAGGAGAAGGCCGATAAGGCTTGATTAAGCGATTGATGTGCTGGAATAAAAAGCGAGGATGTGAACATGTAATCCAACTAACTCATCATGAGTGACTGGCGATCCGGTGGACTGGTTACCATAAAACATACTGATTAATAAGTTAATTGCAGAGCACAAAAATAACAATCTTTATTCAAATAATTAACTGATTAAGTTGAGATAGCTTATGGATCTCGATATCTGGCAGTAGTCTTGCCTTGGCTGTTGCACGTAAGGTGAGACCTTGATCGTTGTACCAGCAGGCTTGAAAGCCGTTCTGCTTAGCGCCCTGCACATCTGTCACCAAGTGGTCACCAACGTGCAGGATGGCGTGAGCGGGTAAACCAAGGAAAGTGCGCGCTTTATCAAACATGTCCGGATACGGCTTGGCGTGCCCATCCGGGCCCGCCTTCAGCACCAACTGAAAATAGTGGCCGAGACCGATTTTTTCGACATTGACGTTGCCGTTAGTGATCGCCACCAGCGGAACTTTCGCCGCCAACTGAGCCATCACGCGGTGCGTTTCCTCCGGCACATCGACCAGATTACGCAATCGCATCACTTCCTCAAGCGCATCACTGGCCGCTTGTTCCGCCTGTTGCGGGCCATAACCGAGCGCAATCAACCCCTGGCGAATCTGCTCAAAACGCCACAGCGTGACATCATGAGTCAACCATGGGTTGTCTTCGGCGAGGCGCATTTTCAGCGCTTTCCACCACGGCATCGGTTGACTCGCCGTAACCGGATGTTGACGATGCAACCACAACGCCGCCTGCTGCTCGACGTGACGAATCACCGGACGGTTATCGTACAACGTGTCATCCAGGTCAAAAGTCATGGCCTGAATCGGCTGCAGGTTGCGATAAATCAGCATCGGTTACTCCTTGTCTTTTTTGCGGGCACGCGGGTGAGCTTGGTCATACACCTGCGCCAGATGTTGGAAATCCAAATGCGTATAGATTTGGGTGGTCGAAATGTTCTCATGCCCGAGCAACTCTTGCACCGCACGCAGGTTGTTGCTCGATTCCAGCATATGAGTGGCGAACGAGTGGCGCAGTTTATGCGGGCTGATGTGACTGGCCACCGACTGTTTGTGCCCCCATTCCGCCATACGTTTTTGCACGTTGCGATGCGAAATCCGTACGCCCAGTTTGGAGATAAACAGCGCGGGTTCGTCGCCTTTGAGCAACGAACTACGCACCTTGAGCCATTTACCAACCCACTCTCTGGCCTGACCGGCAAACGGCGCTTTGCGTTCTTTGTTACCTTTACCAACCACGCGGATTTCTCCGGCGCTGAGGCTGACATCACGCACATCAATTGCCACCAACTCTGCCAAACGCAGGCCAGCGCCGTACATCAGTTCCATCATGGCGCGATCGCGGATCGCCAGCGGGTCATCTTCGTTCACTTCCAGCAACTGAGCCATTTCATCGACATCGAGGTTTTTCGGCAACGGGCGTTTCTTACGTGGCGCCGACACCCCTTTGGCCGGATTGGCACTCAGCTCTCCGCGCAGGATCAGGAAATCAAAAAAGCTGCGCAGCGACGACAACCGGGTCGCCAAACTGCTGGCTTTCATCCCTTCACGCATACCTTTGCTCGCCAGCTGGCGTACCCAGGCGGCATCGACCTGTTGCCAGCTCTTGAGCCCCATCTGGTTAAGATGCTGCGCCATGGTGGTGAGTTGCTGCTTGTAGTTGCGCTGGGTGTGCAGGCTGAGCCCCTTTTCACTGCGCAGATACTCGTAAAAGCGCTCCAGAGGACGGCCAAGACTATCAGGCAGAAGGTTGGCTGAGTCGATCATGCTCGGTCACCTGCCAGGGTAGAATTTCTATCAGATGCGACAGTACCAGCGCCAGATGACGCAGGAACAGTGTGTCCATGCACGGCTGGAAATGGCCGCCATCGTCACTGGCAAACGCCAGCACGCCCTGCGGGCTGCGTTTTACCAGCGGCAGAATCACGTACGAGCCCATTTCCGGAGCCAGATTATCTTCGCCGAACAGATGATGACGATCCACCTGACGCAGACGGCCCAGATACGCGCTTTTGCCGTTGAAGTGATTGGTTGAAAAACGTTGCCACTGCTCTTTACTCAGTGCATAACGCGGGTGGTCATGACCGATGAGACGCACATAGGCCGTCAAACCCAGCAATTGTGCTTTGGCTTCAATCGCGCGGCAGACTTCGGTCAGACTGGCGCATTGCAGAATCTGCTCCTGCAAGTCCATAAATTCATGGAAAGTGCGATCGTTGTTGGCAGCCAGAGACATTAAGGTGGTGATCTCTTCTTCCAGCTCCTCGATCCGCTGGCGCTGACGCGCCATCTGAATGTGTACCAGCGACACTGACCCCATCTCCTGATGAGGCAGTGCCAGCCTGTCCACCAGATCCGGACGGTGAGAAAAGAAGTCCGGATGGTCTTTGAGATACTCTGCGACCACTTCGGCCGTCAGTGCATCAGCTTCCAGTTGCGACAAAACAAATCCTTATTAGCAAGAGAGTTGGCCGTCAAAGACGTGTGTCGCCGGACCAGTCATGTACAGCGGTTTGCCCGGACCTTTCCAGCTGATTTCCAGATCGCCACCCGGCAAATGTACCGTCACGGTCTCATCCAGCAAATCCTGCACAATGCCGATAGCCACCGCGGCACACGCGCCACTGCCACACGCCTGCGTTTCGCCCGCGCCGCGTTCATACACGCGCAGATTCACTTCGCTGCGATTGAGCACCTGCATAAAGCCGGCATTGACGCGTTCAGGGAAACGTTCATGCGATTCCAACAGCGGACCCAGCGTTTCAACGTTGGCGGTTTTGACATCGTCAACCACGGTCACCACGTGCGGGTTACCCATGCTGACCGCGCCACAGAACAGCGTCTGCTCTTCAACGCGCATGATGTAGGTCTTTTCCGCTTGCTTGGCGCGGAACGGGATTTTGCTCGGTTCAAACTCCGGCACACCCATGTTGACGGTGATCTGGTCATCGTCTTCCACGTTGAGCACCATTTTGCCTTTCTTGGTGCTGACGCTGATGCTGTATTTGTTGGTCAGGCCTTTCATGCGCACAAAACGGGCAAAACAGCGCGCGCCATTGCCGCACTGCTCCACTTCACTGCCGTCAGCATTGAAGATGCGGTAGTGAAAGTCCGTTTCCGGATCGTAAGGTGCTTCGACCACCAACAGCTGATCAAAGCCCACCCCGGTATGACGATCCGCCATGCGGCGGATCAGCTCAGGGGAAAAGAATACGTTCTGGGTAATGCAGTCCACGACCATAAAGTCATTACCCAAACCGTGCATTTTAGAAAAATGGAAATGCATAATGCGTCACTTTACTCCGGCAGAAGGCTCTCAAGGGCCCACAGGCTCGACAGCTCTTCGCGTTGACGCACTAAGTGGGTTTTGTCACCGTCGACAATCACTTCCGCCGCACGCGTACGGGTGTTGTAGTTTGACGACATCGCAAAACCATATGCGCCAGCAGAACGAACCGCCAGCAGGTCACCCTGCTTGAGCACCAGTGAACGGTCTTTACCCAGGAAGTCCCCGGTTTCACACACAGGCCCGACTAAATCATAGGTCAGCGCAGCACCTTCGCGCGGAGAAACCGGCACGATATCCTGCCATGCCTGATAAAGCGCCGGGCGCATCAGGTCATTCATCGCCGCATCAATAATGGCGAAGTTTTTGTGTTCAGTGTGTTTGAGGAATTCGACTCGGGTCAATAGCACACCCGCGTTAGCGGCAATCGCGCGGCCCGGTTCAAAAATCAGTTCCAGATCCTGATGGTTGGCCAGACGCGACAGCAGCGCCTTGGCGTACTCTGAAGGTTGTGGTGGTAATTCATCACGATACACCACCCCCAGACCGCCACCCACATCCAGGTGTTTGATGTTGATGCCTTCCGCTTTCAGGCTGTCAATCAGTGCCAGCAGGCGGTCGGTAGCATCAATGAAAGGTTCAATCGCCGTCAGCTGTGAGCCGATGTGGCAGTCGATACCGTGAATTGAAATGTTTTCCAGACGTTGTGCCAGACGGTACACATCCGGCGCACGGTCAAACGCGATACCAAATTTGTTGTCGCGCAGGCCGGTGGAAATATAAGGGTGAGTTTTGGCATCCACATCCGGGTTAATACGCAGCGAAATTGGGGCTTTCACGCCCATTTCGCCTGCCACCTGGTTCAGACGTTCCAGCTCAGGTTCTGATTCTACGTTGAAGCACTTAATATTGAGCTCCAGTGCGCGTTTCATCTCCGCCGCGGTTTTGCCCACGCCCGAGAACACCACTTTCGCCGGGTTACCGCCCGCCGCCACCACACGTTCCAATTCACCAGCCGACACGATATCGAAGCCAGAACCCAGACGAGCCAGCGTGTTGAGCACACCCAGGTTCGAGTTCGCTTTCACCGCATAACACACCAGATGGGGATGATCGCCGACCGATTTGTCAAACGCGTGCCAGTGACGCTCCAGCGTCGCACGTGAATAAACATACAGCGGGGTGCCATAATCCTCAGCCAATTGAGCCAGTGATACGTTTTCCGCCCAAAGTTGGCCATCATCCTGATAATTAAAGTAATCCAAAATACTTTCCCTTAATATAATTGTTTGAATTTACTGATTTTGTTCACTCTGTTGAGCGTCATCAGGCATGTACAGCGGGCCTGTTTGACCGCAGCCTGCCAATGTCAGAAGGGACAGTAAAAACAGTGCGGTGATGGACTTTTTCATTTTGCATATCGTGATTATTGAATCAATGCCCCCTATAATCGCACCACAATCAGGAAAAGCAATAGGATAGACAGGATGAACGAGACTGAATTTCATCAACTGGTCGACAGCCAGATGCAAATCATCGAAGAAGCCATTGATGAATCCGGCGCGGACATCGATTTCGAAACCTCCGGCAACGTGATGACGCTGGAATTTGATGATGGCAGCCAGATCATCATCAACCGTCAGGAGCCGATGAAAGAGATTTGGCTGGCGTCGAAATCCGGTGGCTTTCACTTTCAGTGGAAAGAACAGCAGTGGATTTGCTCTAAGACGGGAATGGAACTGTTTACGATGGTGAAGCAAGAGTGTGAAAAACACGCGGGTGAAAGCATCGACTGGGCTTAATCGCCCAAAACGCAAAAAGAGCACTTGAAGTGCTCTTTTTTATTGGTTTGAATCAACGCAGGGTTCAGGCGTTTACGGCTTTGGAAGGCTTGGAATACACCGCTGAGTCGTTGCGGTACGGCACAACATAGCTGCCGCCCTCTTCCGGATGAATGATCTGATAATACTGCGGCAGATTGAAGTTAATCAGCTTCGACGCCAGCTGGCTGTCATCACGTACCGAGGTATAGAAGCTGTTGACACTGGCAATCATCTCATCTTTTTCACCACTGAACTGGTGATACACTTCCACCCGGTTGGTTTCATCCAGCACATAAATGTTGAAACCTTTATCGGTATCTTCAAAGAAGAACTGCACCAAACCTTCACTGGCAAAACCATCCACCACGTCCGGCAGTTGATAATCCTGCTCGCGATCCAGCATCAGCAGTGGAGAACCTTTAAGCTTGTTGCTGGAAATACTGCGGTAGAAATCAACCGAGTTTTCCAAACGCTGCACCGATACGCCGCGACGTTCAAAGAACAGACCGTACATTTGCGAGCCGATACGCAGTGCTTTAAAGCGGCGGCGTTTTTCCTGCTCAACCGGTTTGAGGCGCAAATCAATGCACTCGGCCAGCAACTGATACACCAGATTACGCATCACGCCACGCAGGTTTTTGCTGTAGCAGAACACATCCACCGATTCCGGAGGCAACGCATCCTGATGCATTTTACCCAACACGGTTTTCAGCGCGTCGAGCATCGCGGTTTCGCCTTCAAAGTGCAACGTCCGCACTTCCTGCCACGAGTTGCGATAGACCAAATCCACACTGCCGACCAGACAGCGCTGCTCCGCGCCGAAGCTGAAGATATCCACGTTCTTGAGATCCACTTTGAGCGACTTACCACTCAGTTCAGCGGTCGGGTCATTTTCAAAGTTGATGAACATCGCCAGCTGGCTGATCTCACACGGACTCGCCAGCGCCGACATGGTCGGGCGACGTTTGTGCAGTGAGAAGGTGTTTCGCAGGTCGCTCACCATCTGATAGAACTTGTCGATGTCGAGGTGCGCTTCACGCACCACCGAATGCAGACGCGTCGATTCGGTGATCAGGCCGTTGAAAAACGCCCACGCCACCAGCTTACTCAGGTATTCATTGTGCTCAAGATACGGCTGGCCCAGAATGCGATGCGGCACCAGCGGCTGCTTATACAGATACCAGCCCGCTCTGTTTGTACGGCCCTGACACACTTCGATGAAGGTCAGATCCGGCTCATGCAGGTCGGGAGAAATCTGTGGATTAAGCAGCGTGACTTTACCCGGCAGTACCTCAAACGCGGCATACAGTTTACGCGCCAGAATCGAGATATCCTGCGGGCTGATCGCCGAGGTAATGTCGTTGCGGCGTGCGAACTGAATCAGGTTGCGGTAGCTGAGCATCAGTGCGTCCAACAGCGCGTGGTGCACGCCTTTCACCTGCTCAACTTTCCAGTTGCGGCGGTTGTCGAGTTCCTCAATCACGTCCGCTCCCCAGTTCCAGGTTTTGCTCATGTCGCTCAGCGCTTCACGGCGCCAAGCCACCGAACCAACACCCGGCTCACGTGAGAGTTTTTCGTGGGTTTTGAGGTAGAAACAGCGACGCACCAGATCGAGGCGGGCATGATCGCCGATGCGTTCCAGATAACAGGTCACTTTCGCCAGCATCAGATAGTAGGCGTCCATGCTGTAGAGATCAGGCTCATGAGCAAAGAAACGACGCTTGGTATCGATACTTAATAGTTGAGTGTGCGGGTACTCCCACGAATACGCTTCGAGCAGAGTCGCTTTCAACACCGATTTGTACGGTGAGTCGATACTCTTGTATAGCTGCCACAAGTTGGCACCGAAGTACTCTTCGGCCGGTATGCGATTCAGACGACCAAAGTCGATCCATTCGCAGCAGTTGATGTACTCATTGGCACACAGCTGCTTAACGTATTCGTCGTAGCACTCTTCCATTTCAGGCGGCACAATTTGCCACAGCAGACGTTTACCCGCCAGTCGCACCGCAGAACGGTAGAACTCATCGAGCAGCAACAAATGCTGAGAAGAACCGCAGTTCTCGCCCGTCATTTCGTCTGACTGCTTATGGCGGAAACGCTGTTCATCCATAATAAAGAAATTCGCTTCCACCCCCTGGCTTTTCGCCCAGTCGGTGATCAGCAAACACTTGTTGCCGAGACGTTCACGCGCATCACACCCCATAGTTGCATCGACACACACCCAGATATCGAGATCGCTCGACGTACTCTGGCCAATCGATGAGGTACTGCCCATGGTATACAAACCGAGAATTTGCGGATGTGCGGCCGTTGCCAATGCCTGATTCAGTGCCAGCTCGGTATCATCGACCATCTGTTGCTGAATCTCGTTCAACTCAAATTGGTGTACGCCATGCGGAACATCGTCGGCAAAATAACCGGGAATTAACGGGTGGTTGTAATGAAACAGTGCGGGGATCAGATGGAAAACACGCTGACCTTGTAAATCCATAAGCGCCAGCGCACGCTCAGTGCGTTGCCGGTTCAGCTTATCCAGTCTCTGTATTAAGGTCGTTGTGTAAGCCTGCAAGGTGGATTCCTTGGTTGAAACATAAATGCGCGTTTTGGTTATGTTTTACGCGAATGCGCCAACAAAACGTGATCAATTTAACACTTTAATTTGTGTTGGTAAAGCTATCTGCACACCATGTCACACCAAAGTCGTAGAGCCAGAAGACGCAGATTTCCGGCCCGCCATAGTGTCGGCGCTAACGGTTGCTTTGTAATAATAGCTCAGTTTACAAACGAGAACCTAGTCACACTATTTTGCGTGATCAGTGTGAATCGTCCATCAAACCAGCATCACGGTGATCTTGGAGTGAGAATTTCCCCACCCTTAATGATAGGATGAGGCCATTATTGACTGTCTAACGGGAATATCATGACCTCTACCACCCCCATTCGAATTGCCACTCGTCAAAGCCCACTCGCCCTATGGCAGGCGCATTATGTAAAAGACGCGCTGCAGGCTGCCCATCCCGGGCTCGAAGTGGAACTGGTAACGATGGTGACCCGTGGCGACGTGATTCTCGACACCCCACTGGCGAAAGTCGGCGGAAAAGGCCTGTTCGTCAAAGAACTGGAAGTGGCGATGCTGGAAGGCCGCGCAGACTTAGCGGTGCACTCAATGAAAGACGTGCCAGTCGATTTCCCGGAAGGCCTTGGCCTGGTGACCATTTGTGAACGCGAAGATCCGCGTGATGCGTTTGTCTCCAATACGTATGCATCACTGGATGAGCTTCCACATGGTGCCATCGTCGGTACCTGTAGCTTGCGCCGCCAGTGCCAGCTGAAAGAAGCGCGCCCTGATCTGGTGATCAAAGAGCTGCGCGGCAACGTCGGTACTCGTTTGGGCAAACTCGATGCGGGCGAATTTGATGCCATCATTCTCGCCGCAGCGGGTCTCAAACGTCTGAAACTGGAGCAGCGTATTCGCAGCTTTATTGAACCAGAGCAGTCGCTGCCAGCGGTCGGACAAGGCGCGGTCGGCATTGAGTGCCGTCTGGATGATGCGCGCCTGCGCGAACTACTGGCACCGCTAAGCCATGCTGAAACCACCGATCGCGTGCTGTGTGAGCGCGCAATGAACCTGACGCTGGAAGGCGGTTGTCAGGTGCCGATTGGCAGCTACGCGCTGCTGGAAGGCGACGATTTGTGGCTGCGTGCGCTGGTCGGCGAGCCGGACGGTTCCCACATTGTGCGTGGCGAAATCCGCGGCCCGCGTCAGGATGCCGAACGTCTGGGTGTCGAACTGGCCAATCAACTGCTGGCCAACGGCGCGCGCGACATTCTGACCAAGTTGTACGCCGAGCACGAATAAGCCATGGCCGTATTGGTGACGCGCCCCGATGCGCAGGGACAGGAGTTGTGTCAGCAGCTGACACAACTTGGTATTGATGCCCTCCACCATCCGCTCATCGCCATCGAGGCAGGTGCCGACCTGCCTCTGCTACTTCCCGACCTTTATCACTGCGATATACTAGTTGCCGTCAGTCAGCATGCGGTGACATTTACCCACCAGTTTTTGCAATCTGAGCGATCTTTGTGGCCAACTTCAGCTATTTACCTTGCCGTTGGTCAAAAAACTGCACACGTTTTAAGCAAACTTTCTGCGCAACCAGTACACTACCCGGACGTCAGCGACAGCGAACATTTACTGGCTCTGCCTGAACTGCACTCGGTGCAGGGAAAATCCATCACCATCTTACGTGGCAACGGCGGGCGTGAACTGATTTTCGACACGCTGGTCGAACGTGGCGCGCGCGTCTGTTATCGCGAAGTGTATCAGCGGGTTGATCTGCCATTTGCCGGTGATACCTGCGTCGCTGCCTGGCAGCAAGCTGGCGTAGATACGCTGGTGATCACCAGCAGCCATCAACTGATGTTTTTTGTTTCGCAACTGACCGCATCCAGCCTGAGCTGGGTGCTTGGTCTGAAATTACTGGTTCCCAGTGACCGAATCGCCCACGATGCCAAAGCCTTGGGATTTCAAACTATCGTGACTACAGGAAGTGCGGCGAACCCAGATTTAGTGGCGGCTCTCCAGCCCTAACACACAGGACTCTTAGCAATGACAAGTAAAAACAACAATCCTCAGCAGGAACCTGAACAACAACCAAAATCTGTCCCTGCTGCCGATAACACTCCCCAAGATAAAACGGACAAAGCCTCTGCTACTGACAGCACAATGGCGGCGCCAACCAACACTGAAGCTAAACCTCAGAGTCAGCCAGACTCCACACCGGTTTTTGAAGAGAAACAAGGTAAGCGCGGTGTCAAACTCGGCACCATCGCTATCGTGCTGGCCGTGCTGTTTGGCGGAGGCCTGACGCTGCACAGCCAGCAACAACAAGCCGAATACCAGGCGCAGATCCAAGCGCTGCGCGCCGAACTCGAACAGACGCGTAGCAGCATCAACGAACAACTCGATGCGACGAAGCAAGAAGCACTGAGTAAAACCACTGAGATGACTCACCGCGCCGAAGTGGTGCTGGCCCAGCAGCAAAAGAGCATTGAAAGCCTGCAACTGGCCGTAGCGGACATGAAAGGCCGCCGCCCGAACGACTGGCTGCTGGCCGAAGCCGATTACCTGGTTAAGCTTGCCGGACGTAAACTGTTCCTTGAGCACGATGTCGACAGCGCAACCCAGCTGATGGAAAGCGCCGACCAGCGCATCGCCGCATTAAACGACCCCAGTCTGACACCGTTGCGCAAAGCCATGGCGAACGACATCACGACACTCAAAGCGATTCCTCTGCTGGATCGTGACGGTCTGGTACTGCGTCTGACCAGCCTGCAACAGCAAGTTGATCACCTACCGCTGGCCAACGCCATTCTGCCAGATGCGCCGCAGGAAACCGAGCAAGCGGTTTCAGAAGACATCAACAACTGGCAACAGAACCTGATGACATCGCTGAAAGACTTCGCCGACAACTTCATCACTTTCCGTACCCGCGATGGCAACGTCGTACCGCTGCTGTCACCGCAGCAACATTTCTATCTCAAAGAAAACCTCAAAGCCAAACTGGAAACGGCGATCAAGTCGGTCTATACCGAGCAGCAGGAAATCTACACCGTCTCACTCACCACCGCCGATCAATGGTCGAAGTCGTTCTTCAATCAAAGTGACAACCGTGTGAAAACCTTCAACCAGACACTGGAGCAACTGGCGAAGCAGCAGGTGCAGGTTGAATATCCGGTCAAGCTGGAAACCCAGAAGCAACTGGCGGATGTGATCACTGAACGTCTGCGCCGCTCGGTCAGCTCGATGACAACGGAGGCTAACTGATGGTCCGTTTACTGTTTCTGTTTGCCGTATTAGGCTTAGGCCTGTTTGCTGGCACACAATATGCCGGCCAGCAGGGTTACGTGCTGATCTCAGTCGCCAGCCACACCATTGAAATGAGCGTCACCACGCTGGTGATTTTTGTGATTGGCGCTCTGGCGGGTTTGTTCGCGCTGGAATATCTGCTGAAAAAACTGATTTACGCCAGCTCCAATACTTGGAACTGGTTCAGCGTACGTAAGCTGCGCCGCTCGCGTCGTTACACCAACGAAGCGATCATCAAACTACTGGAAGGTGACTGGAAACAGGCGGAGAAGAAAGTCACGCGCTGGGCCAATCACCATGACATGCCGCTGCTGTGCTATCTGGTAGCGTCTGAAGCCGCAAATGGAATGGGCGATCGCGCCAAACGCGACCGTTACCTGGCGCTCGCCGCGCAGCAGGAAAATGCGGCATTGGCGGTAGAACTGACTCGTGCCAAACAGCAATTAAGTGATGGCGAACTGCAAGCCGCGCTGAGCACGCTAAGCGCACTGCAAGCTGAGCATCCGAATAATACGATTGTGCTCAATCTGCTCAAACAGACTTACACTCAGCTTAAACAGTGGCAACCGCTGCTGGATCTGCTGCCAAAACTGGTCAAAGCCAAACGCATGACGCAGGATGAAGCCGATAAGCTGGCACTCACTGCCCAGCAAGGGGTGATGGAAACCATTGCCAGCCAGAAAGGCAGCGAAGGATTGATTGCGCACTGGAACAGCTTACCACGTAAACTGAAAGCAGAAGCTCAGCTGGAACTCAGCCTGATTCGCCAGCTGATTTCGCGCAAAGCCGACTACGAAGCCTTCACCCTGATCAAAGAGAGCCTGAAAAAACGCCCATCGCCAGAACTCTACGCATTGTTGCCGGAACTCAACATCAGTGACCGTCATCCGGCGATTGTGCTGCTTAAAGATGCGCTCAACCGCGATGGCAACAATGCCGAGGCGCACAGCGCCTTGGGCCAGTTCTATCTGCGTGAGCAGCAATGGGCCGATGCGCAGCAGCATCTGGAAAAAGCCTTGTCACTGCGCTCGAGCGTGTCGGATTACGCCTATCTGGCCGATGCGTTAGAAAAACAGAACCTGACCAAAGCCGCTCACGAAGTGACGCGCAAAGCGTTGTCGCTACTGGAATCGGCGTAAGTTTTAACGCGCACCGCATAACAAAAAAGCCAGCAGAGATGCTGGCTTTTTTCATGCTGAGTCGTGCTTAAATCACGCGTGAGAACTGCTGCTGACGCGCGCGATCGCGCAGGTATTTGTCAAAGCACATACAGATGTTGCGGATCAGCAAGCGGCCACGCAACGTCACACTGATGTGCCGCTCATCGACCGTGACCAGCTCATCGTCGATAAAGGTTTGCAGCAGCGCCAAATCTTGGCGGAAGTAGTCATTGAAACGCACTCGGAACTGGCGCTCAATCGCACTCTTATCGAGTTTAAAGTTACAGATCAGTTGCTTAATCACTTCACGGCGCAGCAGGTCATCGCTGTCGAGCGACACCCCTTTCCACAGCGCGTGACGCATTTCGTTGACCTGAGCGTAGTATTTTTTCAGCTCTTTCTGGTTCTGCGCGTAGGCATCGCCAATCATCGAAATCGCCGAAACCCCAAAGCCGACTAAATCACACTCGCCTTGGGTGGTGTAGCCCTGGAAGTTGCGGTGCAGCACGCCATTACGCTGCGCCACCGCCAGTTCATCATCCGGTAAGGCAAAGTGGTCCATACCGATAAACTGATAACCCGCATCCGTCAGCGTGTTGATGGTGTATTGCAGAATCGCCATTTTCTCTTCTGGCGCGGGCAGGTCTTCGTCTTTGATTTTACGTTGTGCGGCAAACAGTTGCGGCATGTGCGCGTAGTTAAATACCGACAAACGACCCGGTTTCATCTCCAGCACCTGAGCCAGAGTTTGACTGAAAGTTGCCAGCGTCTGCTTAGGCAGGCCGTAAATCAGGTCAAGGTTGGTGGAGCGAAAACCCAAGGTTTTCGCGCGCGCGACCAAGTCGATAATAAACTGCTCATCCTGCTCGCGGTTCACCAATTTCTGCACTTCTTTATCGAAATCCTGCACGCCGATACTCAGGCGGTTAAAACCTTCGCTGCGCAGGTGATCCAACACATCGAGCTGAATCTCGCGTGGGTCGACTTCGATACTGATTTCCGCATCCGCTTCGAACTGGAACTCTTCACGCAGCAGCGTCATCAGACGGCTGATCTGCTTGTTGGTCAGAAACGTCGGGGTGCCGCCGCCAAAATGCAATTGAGTCACATGACGCCCCACCAGCAGCGATGCACGCTGGCGAATTTCATGTTCCAGAACATCTAGGTATTCGTCGGCTTTGTGCGAATGACGGGTGATGACTTTGTTGCAGCCACAGTAATAGCAAAGCTTGTGACAGAACGGAATGTGAATATAGAGCGATAACGGTCGCTCAGGGTACTGGGTACACGCCATATCGTAATCCGCAATGGTGAACGCTTCATGAAACTCCACAGCGGTCGGATAGGAAGTGTAACGCGGCCCCGAGTAGTTGTACTTGTCTAAAATGGCTTGATCCCAAACGATCTGCTGACTGGGTACGACTTGCGACGACATAGTAACTCTTTCCGTTTTCAATCTTTGACGGGCTATTTTGCCACACGACTTTGACACGTCGGGTGGCAAAAATAGGATTTGCGAACAAAATGTTCGAAACTGCTAGCGTGATCACTCACTCGAAAGAGGGAGTGTCACTTATACCATTTGGATGGCAATTTGGTTGTTCAGTGGCTGAACGCGTTTCTGCAGCGCTTTTAACTCTTCGACGATGGCGTCGTTGAGGCGGGTTTCTGCTTTCTGGCGAATCAGGTTGTGTTGCATACGCTCCTTCTTCACCATCTGCTGGCGGGCCTCACCACGCGGCATGTCTTTGACAATATGGTACAACTCGGCCGTTGCCGGGTACTCACGGTCAAAATCAACGCGGTTCTCGCCCTGTACGTAATCCATGATGCAGTAGACGCGGATGCTGATTTCCGACAAATCACACTGCCCTTGAATTCCGGCCATGCACAGAATGTTGACGTTCTCGAAAATGTTCGCATTGCGCTTTTCGATCGCCAACGCCTGGTGCTGCTGTTGCAGCTCCTTTTGCTTTTTCAGTTGCAACAAAAGGTAACCCGCGTAGGCCGCTAAGCCCAGAATAATCACAGCTCCAGCTATCGCTAATAGGGTTACATTCATTGTGGCACCTTATCCTTTGTAATCGTTCAGATCGAGATTTTCAAACTGAGACAGCAGGTCGTCATCGGTTTTCGCCTTGCCTTTGGTTGCTTTAGCTTGTGGCTGTGGCGCGATGGCTTCCTCTTCTTCTGGCTCTTCTGCGTCTTCAAACAGACCCAGTTGATTCATCAGAACTTCAATGCGATCCAGTTTCTCGTCCACGTATTTCTGCAGACCGGCACCCAGTTTTTCACCGTTGTCGATACGATCCAGCAACACGTTCAGCTGCGCGTCATTTTCCAGCATCGCCAGCTCTTTCTCTGCTGAGATGCGGCGTTCTTGCTTGTTCAGCTTCTTCGGTGCATCCACGATCAGTGGGATTTGCTTCTTACTGCCCAAACGCGGATCGCGTTGCTGCGCAGCCTTACGTTCAGCGACTTCCGAACCTTCTGAATGACGGCTGCCCGTTTTCAGACCTTTACGTTTTTTCGCTTTCTTACGCAGGCGTCCTTCCAGTTCACCAGAAGTACGGTTGTGTTTGCGTGCAAAAACCAGATCGCCATTGATACCGGTTTTGGATTTCTTTTCTCGAGACATTACTGGGGCTTCCTCAGTAAAATTACATCATTGCCTATAAATTCAAGTTCGAGCTGATCCCGCTCTGCCAGATATTCAAACGTGTGGCGACTGAAAAAGATCACGTGGGTGAGATCGTTTTTGTAGTGCCATGTCGCGAACGCGTCCACGTCTTTGACCATCTTGGTCATCAGACCAATCCAGCCACCCGGCTTAACTAAATTTAACCATTGCTGCCACACTCGGTGCGGATCGTGCAGATGCTCAATCACTTCCGTGGCAGTCATAAAATCGTAAGTGGTTGCCAACGCCTGTTCGTTCGGATGATAGAAAATATCATACAGCGCCACCTGATGGCCGGCTTCTTCCAGCATCAGAGAGAGCGTCGGGCCAGGGCCGCAACCAAAATCTAACCCTTGTGAGTGCGGTGCTACTCTTTCAAGCATAGGCGTACACACACGAGATAAAAAGCGGCGATAGCCGGCATCATTCGGGTCATTCTCGTGCAGGTCGTAAAACGCTTTTTCGCGTTGCGCACTCAGTCGATGTTCAGGATTAACGAACACCAGTTGGCAAGGCTGACATTGCAGATAAGCACGATGCGCGTCTTCATAGTAAGCGTGTATATCGTCACTGTGACATAAAGGGCATGAGTGCATTCTGACATCCTTCCAACGGGGGATGCGAAACATACCAGAAACTGGCTGGAGAGTGGAGAGTGATCGTACAAAATCTCAGCGATTTTGCAAAAAAAGCCGTCAAAGATAAAAAAAGCGATAGGTTTCCCTATCGCTTTCTAAGTGGTCACAGAACGTGACAAAACTGGGTCGCACTCAATCGGTGCACCAAGAGTCCCTTTGTTTTTCGAGCTTTCCCTGCCAAAAAGTGTGGTTTGTCATCGTCCTGATGAGTTTTGGCTGTCCGTTGTTACGTCCTGTAGCTGGGCGAATCCGTTGCCTGAATCCTTGTCACTGTCTACACCTTTAGACCAGTTGACCATCCCTATCCCGGCTCCCATCCTGGAAACCGTTATCCCTGTCCTGTTGCCAGATTCCTTCCGGCTCCCTGGAGACCTGCCTGGTCTGAATTCCTCGTCAGCCTCTTGCCAACCCGGACACTTTACGCCAACCACCCCAGCAAACAACGGATCGAGTGCACATTTTTGCGCCTTTTTTGCCGAGCTAGAATCAAGTTATTTATTTTCAATCAGTTATAAAGATCGCTACCCGAATTCCGACAGTCGCTATGGCAAATGTCTTACACGAAAGATGGCAATCTGGCGCAGAAATAGAAACAGCCCCGATAGACGGGGCTGTTTCTTACCACTTATGCTCGAACACGTGTAGGGCTATTAGTGCAGGCCGCCAACGTATTTAGACAGAATTTCGATATCAGCGTCGGTCAATTTCTTCGCTACATCACGCATCATCTCGTTCATGTCATTACCGCGGTTGCCATCGCGGAATTTCTGTAGCTGAGCTTTGATGTAGTCCGCGTGTTGACCGGAGATTTTAGGGAATCCAGAAAGTTCGGTTCCGTTACCGCGCGGGCCGTGACAAGCGGTACATGCAGTCAGACCGCGCGACGCATCGCCAGCGTTGTACAGAACTTTCCCTTTCGCGACCACGTCTTCCGGTGTAGAGTTCGACGAAATAGGCAGTGAAGAGAAGTACGCCGCTAAATCAGCCATGTCTTCTTCACTCAGTGGCATCGCCATGCCACTCATCACAGGATCGTAACGACCTTGTTTGCCACCGCTCGTCATACCAAGCTTGAGATCTTTTAGCTGCTTCTCAATATACTTAGCGTGCTGACCGGCAAGTTTAGGGTAAGTTGTAATTTGACTGTTGCCATCCGCACCATGGCAGGCAACACACGTTTGGGATTTTGCTTTACCAGCTTCAATGCTGCCTTGGGCCCATACAGAGCAGCTGGCTAAAAGACTTAAGATTAGCGCTAATTTCTTCATGACATTCCATTTATAATTATCAAGCTTCCAGTACCACGGGGTACCACTCATGGTACAATAAGCGACCTTATGCCGAGCACGGTTATTTTACACAATTTCACAAAAAAGTAATCAATCGACTACACAAAGTCGAGATGGAGTTAACAGTGAGCGTAAAAATTCATTATCAAAACACGCATTTCATCACCAGTGCGCCAGACATTCGCCATCTTCCCACTGATGAAGGTATCGAAATCGCGTTTGCAGGACGCTCAAACGCTGGAAAATCCAGTTCTCTCAACCGGTTAACTAACCAGAAGAGCTTGGCCAAAACCAGTAAAACTCCCGGCCGTACTCAGCTGATCAACCTGTTTAAGGTGACTGAAGGCTGTCATATTGTCGATCTACCTGGGTATGGTTTTGCTCAGGTACCACTGGAAATGAAGAAAAAGTGGCAGAAGTCACTGGGTGAATACCTTCAGAAACGCACCTGCCTGAAAGGTCTGGTGGTGCTGATGGATATTCGTCATCCAATGAAAGATCTTGACCAACAATTAGTCATTTGGGCCGTAGAATGTGGCATTCCGGTTCAGGTACTGCTGACCAAAGCCGACAAACTGAAAAGTGGTGCCCGTAAAGCTCAGGTGCTGAAAGTACGTGAAGCAGCATTGTCGTTTGGCGGCGATGTGAGTGTGGATGCGTTCTCTTCTCACAATGGTATCGGTGTCGATGTACTGCGCAACAAACTCGACAGCTGGTTCGCCCCGATGCTGGCACAGTTGGCAGCAGAAGCTGACGCTGAACCAGAGCAGGACGACGCTCAAGACGCCTAATCCGTTCCGCGCTCACACAAGCCTCGCCTCTGGCGGGGCTTTTTGTTATCTCAATGTGGTCTTTCCCGCCATCGGCAGACGCCAGAAATAAAAATCCCCACCATCCTGGTGGGGCAACGGGAGAGAAATAGGAGGTAATTATTGTTATGGCGCTAGAATTCCTTAATCGCCGCAAGATTACAATATGCTCAGATCACGATTTCCACTCAGCCGTTTTTGGCGGTAATTTTCGCATTATCAAATAAATTCAGCGTGTTATGAAAAAAAACCATGCAAATACATGCTTAGTTTTCTTTTAGAAATAACCAAAACTGTGATTGAAGATTAGTTACAGAAATGAACTTTGCTGTCAGAAGCTTCACCACGTTACGCGCAGGAAAAATTGGGGTGTCTGAGGTTTGAAATGCAAGAGATTTTGCGAGGAAAAAAGTGGAATGCGGCCCAATAAAAAACGCCCCAGTCAAATGGTGACTGGGGCGGCTGAATCAGCCTAATCCAATAACGTGAAACAAAAGGTCTGAAAGATAGAACATCTTACCTCTGTACCCTACGGAAGCTAATGTACAACAATTGGTCACAAATGAAAACTGTTTTTGTAGTTTATTTTCATTAAATTTTTATTAAGCAACATAAATAGATACATGGTGATTACTTTTTTTATTGATAAAAAAAGCCAGCGACTGTGCGCTGGCTCATATAATTTCAGTAATTTAGGCGATTTTTGGCTTAATGTGCTTCATCCCAGTTATCGCCATGCCCTGCCTCAGCCACCAAAGGCACCTTCAGCTCTGCCGCAGATTCCATCAGTTTCTGTACTTTACTTTCAATTTCGGACAAAGCTGACTCTTCGACTTCAAACACCAGTTCATCGTGTACCTGCATCAACAGCTTAACGCGCCCTGCACCTTCCGCTTCGATCCACTCATCCACGAGCAACATTGCTTTTTTGATAATGTCGGCCGCGGTGCCCTGCATCGGCGCGTTGATCGCCGCACGTTCCGCCGCTTTACGGCGCATACCGTTACGCGAAGTGATTTCCGGCAGATGGAGACGACGACCAAACAAGGTTTCCACGTAACCCTGCTCTGCAGCGGTACTGCGTGTGTCTTCCATGTATTGCATCACGCCAGGGTAACGCTCAAAGTAAGTGTCCATGTACGCTTGCGCTTCGCCACGCGGAATGCCCAGTTGTTTCGCCAGGCCAAACGCGCTCATGCCGTAGATCAGGCCAAAGTTGACCGCTTTGGCACGGCGACGCTGTTCACTGGTTACCTGATCGATGCTGATACCCAGAATTTCGGCCGCGGTGGCGGCGTGGATATCTTTACCTTGCTGGAAGGCTTCCAACAGCGCTTTATCGCCCGACAGGTGTGCCATGATGCGCAGCTCGATTTGCGAGTAGTCGACCGCCATGATTTTCCAACCATGCGGCGCGATGAACGCCTGACGAATGCGACGACCTTCCTCATTACGAATCGGAATGTTCTGCAGGTTCGGATCGGTCGAAGAGAGGCGCCCGGTTGCAGTGACCGCCTGATGATACGAGGTGTGCACGCGGCCCGTGGTCGGGTTGATCATCTTCGGCAGTTTATCGGTGTAAGTCGATTTGAGCTTCGCCAGACCGCGGTATTCGAGAATGACCGCTGGTAACGGGTAATCCAGCGCCAGCTCTTGCAGCACTTCTTCGTTGGTTGATGGCGTACCGGATGGTGTCTTCTTGATCACCGGCAGTTTCATCTGTTCAAAAAAGATAGTTTGCAGCTGCTTTGGCGAGCTGAGGTTAAACTCCTGGCCCGCGATGTCGAACGCTTTCTTCTCCAGCTCATCCAGACGCTGCGCAATCTCTTGCGATTGTGCGCCCAGCAGCATGTCGTTGATCAGCACGCCAGTGCGTTCAATGCGCGACAGAACCGGCACCAGTGGCATCTCGATGTTGCGATACACGCTCAGCAGTTTGTCGTCTTGCTCCAACAAAGGCAGCAGACGATGATGCAAACACAGCGTGACATCGGCATCTTCTGCGGCGTAAGGCGCCGCTTGTTCAAGGTCAATCTGGTTAAAGGTCAGTTGATTCTTACCTTTACCCGCCACCTGCTCAAACGAAATGCAGCTGTGTTGCATGAAACGCAGCGCTAGGCTGTCCATATCGTGCTTACCAGCCACGCTGTTGTAGACGTATGACGCGAGCATGGTGTCGTGCGCAATGCCGCGCATGTCGATGTCATAACGCGCCAGAACGCTGGCATCGTACTTGAGGTTCTGGCCGACTTTGGCTTGCTGCGCATCTTCTAAAATCGGTTTCAGTTGTGCCAGCACCCAATCGCGATCGAGTTGCTGTGGCGCATCCAGATAATCGTGCGCCACCGGCACGTAGGCGGCTTCACCTTCCGCGACTGCGAAAGAGACACCCACTAGATTGGCCACCATGTAATCGAGGCTGTCGGTTTCGGTATCAAACGCAAACACCTCAGCGCTGCGCAGTTTGTCGAGCCAACGGCTGAATGCCGCTTCGTCCACAATAGTCTCATAGTGGCTGCGATCGATTTTCACTGCGGCCATATCCGCTGCAGGCGCGGCTTTAGGTGTGCCGCTGACAGCGGCGCTAGCCGCGCTTTTCTCGGCCGCTTCGACCACACCGGTGCCGCCATCAAGCAGCTCGGTCAACCAAGATTTAAACGCCAGCTGGCCGTAAAGTTCAATCAGCGCATCGCGATCCGGGGTGGCTTTGAGCAAGGTTTCTGGCGTGCAATCTAGCTCGACATCAAGTTTAATGGTCGCCAGTTCGTAAGACAGCTCGGCATTAGCACGGTTGTCTTCCAGCTTCTTAGCCATGGTTTTGGACCCACGGAAACCCAGGTCAGCAATTTTATCCAGATTGTCGTACAGCGCCGTCAGGCCACCGATCCCTTGCAGCAACGCGGTCGCGGTTTTATCACCCACCCCCGGCACGCCCGGAATGTTATCGACTTTATCGCCCATCAGCGCGAGGTAATCGATGATCAGCTCCGGCGGAATACCGAATTTTTCAATCACGCCTTCGCGATCCATCACGACGTTAGTCATGGTGTTGATCAGGGTGATATTGTCGTCCACCAGCTGGGCCATATCTTTATCGCCCGTACTGATCAGCACCGGAATGCCCGCCTGAGACGCCTGATGAGCCAGCGTGCCGATCACGTCGTCCGCTTCCACACCTTCAATCGACAGCAGTGGCAGCCCCATGGCACGAATCACTTTATGCAGCGGTTCGATCTGACAACGCAAATCATCCGGCATTGGCGGACGATGCGCTTTGTACTCAGGGTACAGATCATCGCGGAAGGTTTTGCCTTTGGCATCAAAGACGACCGCCATTCGATCACTGGCGAACTGACGCATCATGGCGCGAACCATGTTGATCACGCCATACACAGCGTTAGTCGGGATCTCACCGTTGCTCATCGTGCCCGGGTAGGCATGAAATGCGCGGTATAAATAAGAAGAGCCGTCGATCAGAATTAACGGGTTATCAGGGATGCGAGCCATAGTTTTGCTATCCAACAAGAAACAATGGGGCTTAGGATGCCATGACTGATGATTGGTTTCCATGCTCAAGGCGGAAACCCGCTGGCCTGGCACGGTGAATTATTCTACGCCACCCTTTGCCATCTGTGGATAACTCTGTTTATAGAATTTATCCACCGGTTATTAAACCGCGTACAAAGTCACTATTTGTGCTTTTAATTTATTGTTTTTATTAATTTTTTACAAAGATCGATCATTCCCATCACGATCCTTTTGCGATCATGAATTGTGGAAAAGACACTCGCTGCCCTTTTACTCAACCTGAGATCTGGATCCAGACACTCTGCTGAACATTTGCACAGATCAGGATCGAAAGTTGGACATTTTTGCGTGCGGGTTCGTTGCGCGGTGGATAACTGACATAAAAAAAGCGACACCCGAGGATGTCGCCTAGCAATAACAGGTCAAAGCCAATACCGATTGTTCAGCCTTACCATAAAGCTTAAATATTACACTGGAAGCAATGTGAGCAATGTCGTGTCAAAAAGAACGTGTGCAAGTTCAAATGGGTTTGTTGATTACCGGATACCTAAAGAACCATTCAGGCGGGTAACTCAACGTCCTGGTGAACTTCACTCATTCCCTAAGACATGGTTAATAATAATTATTCTCATTTAACAGTCAAGCATTAAATGAGAAAAAATCTCATTTAATTTAAAAAATGTTTGACGAAATGAATCCGACTTTCCGCTAATGGTTCTGTTTTTTCAAAATTTTCAATGAGATAACCATTCCTCAGCAATAGGCGTAACATGGCCGGAAATTGATTGCGTGATTTCACTGTAAGCTTGCCGTAACCCTGTTCTGCCACCCATTGCTCTTGCGCATCCAGCAGTTGCTGCGCTACGCCGCGATTGCGCGCCAGAGACGATACGCCGCCGAACCAGCTGTAAAACGTTTCGCTATCCAGTTCATAGCCAATTTTAAACCCTAACAGTTGGCCATCTTCTTCGGCGATCAGGATCAAATCTCGCTTGCCTGCTAAACGCTGCGCCAGCGTTTCGACCGTTTCTTTGCGAATGAACTCGCCAATTTCCTGCACCACCTGCGCCGCTTCCGCCAATGTGCCTAAACGAATCTGCATTCATCACCTCATGATTTTCTTGAACATCGGGCCTGGCGAGCCCCCAAGGTTGTCACTCTAACCCTAAAAAAGAAAAGGCCAGCACAGAGCCAGCCTTCGTATGTCGTTCGAACACAGTTATTCTGAACGCAGATGCTGCGCCGCTTGTGCGTTCTCTTCTGCCAGCCACTCAGCCACATCTTTGGCAAAGTAAGTCAGGATGCCGTCGGCGCCTGCGCGTTTGAAGCACAGCAGTGATTCCATTACGGTCTCGCGCTCTTTGAGCCAGCCGTTCATAATCGCCGCTTTATGCATCGCGTATTCCCCCGACACCTGATACGCAAACGTCGGTACTTGCAGCTCACTCTTCACGCGGCGCACCACGTCCAAGTAAGGCATGCCTGGTTTCACCATCACCATGTCCGCGCCTTCATTGACGTCCATCGCCACTTCATGCAGCGCTTCATCGCTGTTGGCCGGATCCATCTGGTAGTTCTTCTTGTTGCCACCTTTCAGGTTGCTGGCGGAACCGACCGCATCACGGAACGGGCCGTAATAGCATGATGCGTATTTGGCCGAGTAAGCCATGATTTGTGTATGAATGTGTCCCGCTTCTTCCAGCGCGTCACGAATCTTGCCAATGCGGCCATCCATCATGTCTGACGGCGCCACCACATCCGCGCCTGCCGCCGCGTGTGACAACGCTTGCTTGATCAGCACTTCCGTGGTTTCTTCATTGAGTACGTAACCCTCATCGTCGATGATGCCGTCCTGACCGTGGGTGGTGAACGGATCCAGCGCCACATCGGTAATCACACCAATTTGCGGCACGTGTTCTTTCAGCAGGCGTACCGCGCGCTGCACCAAACCGTCCGGGTTGTAGGCTTCGGTCGCACACAGGCTTTTTGCATCCTGATTCACGACCGGAAACAGTGCGATTGCCGGCACGCCAAGGTTCGCCAGATACAGCGCTTCTTCCAGCATCAGGTCGATAGACAGACGCTCAACGCCCGGCATCGATTCCACCGCTTCACGACGATCTTTGCCCATCAGAATAAACATCGGGTAGATCAAATCACTCACAGACAACTGATTCTCGGCCACCAGACGACGGCTGAAATCGTGCTTGCGCAGACGGCGCATACGACGCCCCGGAAACTGACCTTGGATAGATACAGACACTCGACTCTCCTTATTTGTCTACCTGAACCACAGCGCTGGCGCGCAATATCAGGCTTTTTGTGTTGGCGAAATCATATCATTCTGATTGCACGACGCTAGGCTCAAAGCGGAAAAATGCAAAAAATGACCCCAAGCTCACACTCACGTATACTGCCGCCAAGCTTACCGAAAACGAGACGTTGCCATGATTGATACCCACGCCCATATTTATGCCAGTGAATTTGACCACGACCGCGATGACGTCGTCAGTCGGGCGTTGGCGCAAGGCATTGAACGCATTCTGTTGCCGAACATCGATCTGGAGTCAATTACACCAATGCTGGCAACCGAAGCCGCCTATCCGACGATATGCCGCTCCATGATGGGACTGCACCCGTGTTATGTCGATGGCAACGTCACTCAGACGCTCGACACGATCTACAGCTGGTTTGCCAAGCACGATTTCATTGCCGTAGGCGAAATCGGTATCGATCTGTACTGGGACAAAACGTTTCGCGCTGAGCAAGAAATGGCGTTTGCTACCCAGCTCAACTGGGCTAAAGAGATGAACCTGCCGGTGGTGATCCACACGCGTGATTCGATTGAAGAGACACTCACTCTGCTCAAACAGGAGCAAAATGGTCAGCTACGCGGCGTATTCCACTGCTTTGGCGGTACGACGGATGAAGCCAAAGCAATCAACGATCTCGGCTTTCACCTCGGCTTGGGCGGCGTGTCGACATTTAAAAACGGCGGCATGGATCAGGTGATCCCACATCTGGATATGAACTACGTGATTCTGGAAACTGACTGCCCTTATCTCGCGCCCGTCCCTCACCGCGGCAAACGCAACGAGCCGGCGTACACTCAGTTGGTCGCCCAGCGTGTCGCAGACCTGCGCGAACTGTCATTGGCCGAGGTCGATACCCTTACAACGACTAATGCTAAATTATTGTTTAGTTTATAAATTACTAAAATATAGATAACTAGATCACATTTATTAATGGGAGCAGGATCACATTAATAAATATGCACCCTGTGTATTATCTTCGGCCAAATTTTAGAACTATATTCATACAAACGTCATGGCTAAGTGTAATCACACCAATCAACTGCAGCGACTACGTCGAACGCTCTGGCAAAAATTGCTGGGCATCAAGGAAGTGTATGTCTGCAAGCAATGCGGGCAGACAGTTAAAATTAAGTAATCCCAGCGACGGATTCGATAGCAAATAAAAAAGCGGCCACTGGCCGCTTTCTTTTTCTCTTCAGGTTTACTCTTCCACATCACTCTCGTCGTCTTTGCGCGTGTAGAAACGGGCAAAGAACAGACCGATTTCAAACAGTAAACACATCGGAATCGCCAACAGTGTTTGTGAAATCATGTCCGGTGGTGTCAGCAGCATACCGACCACAAACGCACCAACGATGATGTACGGGCGCTTTTCGCTCAGCGCTTTGGGTGTGGTGGCACCTGTCCAGCACAACAGAATAATCGCAACCGGCACTTCAAACGCAATACCAAACGCCATAAACAGCGCCAGTACGAAATCGAGATAGCTGGCAATGTCGGTAGCAAACTCTACGCCGCCAAGCGATATCGCGGTAAAGAACCCAAACACCAACGGGAACACCACGTAATAGGCAAACGCCACACCGCAGTAAAACAGCAGTGAGCTCGACACTAACAGCGGAAAGATCAGCCGGCGTTCATGCTTGTACAGGCCCGGCGCCACGAACGCCCATACCTGATAGAGAATAAACGGCACGGAAAGAAACACCGCGACAATCAGCGTCAGCTTAAGCGGGGTGAAAAACGGCGATGCCACGTCGGTCGCGATCATCGTTGCCCCTTCCGGCAAACGGTCAACCAGCGGCCGAGAAACAAATTCGTAGATGTTATTGGAGAAATAAATCAGCCCGACAAACACCACAATCACCGCGGCAATACTGCGCAGCAGGCGATCACGGAGTTCCAGTAAATGGCTGATCAAAGGTTGAGTCTGTTCGACTGACATTGAAACCTCATGTAACCGATCAAAAAGAGTTACCGCGCTAGGGGTAACTCTTTACAAAGACTATTAGTCGGCTTTCTTTTCTGCCGTATTCGGCTGATCTGACTCAGACGCGACGGACAGGGTTTCCGCCGGGGTTTGCGGCTTTTCATCCTCTGTCTGGCTGGTTGCCGCAGTCGAGTACGGACGCTGAACGTCCTGCGCCGCCTGCTTGAGCTTGTCGACGGATTCCTGCAGCTCGGGCGACAGGTTTTGCATCCCCATCTGCTCGGCTTTACGCAGGTTTTCCTGCAGCTCCTGCACTTTCAGCTCGTGCGCCAGCTCATCTTTGACACTGTTGGCCATGTTTTTGGCCGCAGAGACAAACTTAGCCACACTGCGAATCGCATGCGGCAGTCGCTCCGGGCCGAGCACAACCAGTGCCACGACAGAAATTAATACCAGTTCCCAAAAACCGATATCAAACACGATTTAAGCCTGCTCTTTGTCTTTCTTTGTTTCAGCAGTTGCGTCTGTTTTCTGCTGTTCCAGATTCTTCTGTTCGAAATCGGCATCTTTCTTCGCTGCAGACTGATCGTCGTCTGACATCGCTTTCTTGAAGCCTTTCACTGCGCTACCGAGATCGCCACCGATACCACGAAGTTTCTTCGTACCGAACAGCAATACAACGATGACAGCAATGATAAGAAGTTGCCAAATACTGATACCACCCATTCTTTCTACCTCGGGTTATGTGTTACACAAACATTTCAAGAGTTTAACGTTTATTGACGATAAGCTCGCCAACTAAACAACCAAAATGTGACGCCCGCAATTGCACTGCCGGCTGCCCACGGTTCGTAGTGACTGGACACCAATATAGCCGAGCATACGACTAAAGTGGCGCCAACACCAAACAAAAACTTGCCCGTCGCCTGCTGGCGCTTGCTGTCACGGTAGCCCTGATAAAACTGCTCCATACGCAGATTCAGGTTTCGCCCTTGTTTCAGGCTGTCGTACAGCAATTCGGGTAATTCCGGCAATTTTTCTGCCCAGAACGGCGCGCGCTCTTTGATGGCATTCACCACCGCTTGCGGACCGACCTGATTCATCATCCATTTTTCCAGGAACGGTTTCGCCGTCTGCCATAAATCCAGTTGTGGATACAGCTGACGTCCTAACCCTTCTACGTACAACAACGTCTTCTGGAGCAAGACCAGTTGCGGCTGCACTTCCATATTAAAGCGACGCGCGGTGTTGAACAGGTTCAACAGCACATGGCCAAAGGAGATGTCGCACAACGGTTTAGCAAAAATCGGCTCACACACAATACGAATCGCCACTTCGAACTCATCGATATTGGTGTTTTGCGGTACCCAGCCTGAGTCGACGTGCAGCTGCGCGACTTTGCGGTAATCGCGGTTAAAGAACGCGAGGAAGTTTTCCGCCAGATAGCGTTTGTCTTCCGCATTCAGCGTACCGACAATACCGCAGTCGAGACCGATCCATTGTGGGTTGTCCGGATGATCAGGATTCACAAACACATTGCCCGGATGCATGTCCGCATGGAAGAAACTGTCGCGGAACACCTGAGTGAAGAACACACTCACTCCGCGTTCAGCCAGCAGCTTCATATTGGTGCCGTTGGCACGCAAGCGTTCGACATCGGAAACCTGAATGCCATATATTCGCTCAGAAACCATGACAGTTTTATTACTGAAATCGGTAATAACTTCAGGAACATACAATTCTTCGCTGTCTTCAAAGTTGCGGCGCAACTGAATCGCATTGGCCGCTTCACGGCGCAAATCCAGTTCATCGAGCAGCGTTTTCTCGTATTCACGCACCACTTCAAGCGGTTTCAAACGACGTGCTTCAGGCATTGCCCGAGCGACTATACGCGCTAAGCGGTACATCAGTTTTAGATCTGCATCAATCACCGGGCGAATATCCGGGCGAATGACTTTCAGTACCACTTCTCGCCCGTTCGATTTAAGAGTCGCGGTGTGCACCTGGGCGATAGACGCAGAGGCGAGAGGCTTGACATCGAAGTCGTTGAACCAGGTCTCCAGCGGGCCACCGAGCGCTTTTTCGATTTGCTGCTTGGCCAGTCCGCCGTCAAACGGGGCGACTTTGTCTTGCAGCAGCGCGAGCTGATCAGCAATGTGCGGTGGAAACAGATCACGGCGGGTCGACATCATCTGGCCGAACTTAATCCACACCGGGCCAAGTTCTTGCAGAGCCAGACGCAGACGTTCGCCCAGAGGTTTATCGGCGTGTTGGTTACGAATCCAGAAGATGGATTTGCGCGCCAACAGCGGCGCTTTGGTCAGTTGATGCTCGGGTAACAACTCATCCAGCCCGTATTCGAGCTGAACTTTGATGATTCGGTATAAACGCTTGATTTCGGCGGGAGTCATACGGGGTCTACGCGCCTTTTTCCAATAACTGGTTAAGACGGCTTTCCAGGCGAGCGGCCTGACTTTTCACATCGTCGACCTGATCGCAGAAGTAAGCAATTTCCAGAGGACCGGGAGCCACGCGCCACTCTTCAGTCAGCACCTGCGCCAGATGGTTTTGGTGTTTACTCACTTGCGCGCTCAGCAATGCACCGACGTTTTTCGCGCCTTGCACCACAGTATGGGCCACCACATCCCCCGTCACCCGCGACAACCACTCTTCGATGTCTGGTTTGCAGTCGGTCATCAACTGCGCAAATTTCTGCGCCAGCTGAATGTCGCCTTCCAGCACCAATTTGTCTTGTTTGATCAGCTTGGTGATGTTGGCCTGTTCGCGCAGTTCCGGCAGCACCGACAGATTGAGTGACAGATAACAATCTGGCTCACCTTCGTAGTTGGCCAGTACATCGATCTGTTGGCTGAAAATGAAGGTCAGGGTTTTATTAATTTCTTTGAGATGGACCTGAATCACTTGGCCTTTGAGGCGAGCAAGACGACGACCCAGTTCCGGGTCGTCTTTGATCAGGGTATTGAGCGATGATTCAATCACCGCAGTGATCAGCGGTTCAAACGGCATACGCAAGTCCTCAGAACTTGTAGCCGCGGTGCAGAGCCACGATACCGCCGGTCAGGTTGTAGTAGCTGGCCTGTTCAAAGCCGGCTTCCATCATCATGCCTTTCAGCGTTTCCTGATCCGGGTGCATACGAATCGATTCCGCCAGGTAACGGTAACTGTCGGCGTCGTTGGCGATCAGTTGACCCATTTTCGGCAGAATGTGGAATGAATACGCGTCGTACACTTTTGATAGCGGATCCAGCACCGGTTTCGAAAATTCCAGTACCAGCAGACGACCGCCCGGCTTCAGCACGCGGAACATCGAACGCAGCGCTTTGTCTTTATCCGTCACGTTACGCAGACAGAAACTGATGGTGATACAGTCGAAGTAGTTGTCTGGGAACGGCAACTCTTCCGCATTCGCTTGCACGTAATGAACGTTACCGACGATGCCACGGTCGCGCAGCTTGTCACGGCCCACATTGAGCATGGAGTTATTGATGTCCGCCAGTACAACGTGGCCTTTGTCACCCACGATGCGAGAGAATTTTGCGGTCAGGTCACCCGTACCACCGCCCAGATCCAGAATACGTTGCCCCGGACGCGCGCCGGCACAATCAATCGTGAAACGCTTCCACAGACGGTGAATCCCGCCCGACATCAAATCGTTCATGATGTCGTATTTCGCCGCAACCGAGTGGAATACTTCCGCTACCTTGGTTACTTTTTCTTCTTTACGTACGGTCTCAAAGCCGAAATGAGTGGTGTCTTGATTCTCTACTGCTGTATTCGTTTGCACGCTGGTATCCGTCATTGTGTTTCCTCTTGGGCAGTTTTCACGACCAAACTGCGACTGCGGGCGATTAGTTTACTTTATCCTCAGCGTGATGTCTTTCTACTAAAGGGCCAATTTCCGAATCTGGCTCACGCTGCGCCTTTTCTACCCACTCATTGCTGATAGAACGCTTAATTTCCACCCCCAATTGTTTGAAGCTTTCAGCCTGACGAATGGCGTTGCCGCGTCCGGTGGCGAGCTTATTCATCGCGCCTTGGTAAGTCTGGTTGGCTCTGTCGAGCGCGCCGCCCAAACCTTCCATATCTTCTACGAACAGGCGCAACTTATCGTACAAACGACTCGCCCGTTCAGCGATCAGCTGTGCATTCTGGTTCTGGCGCTCGTTACGCCACAGGTTGTCAATCGTGCGCAGTGCCACCAGCAGCGTGGTCGGGCTGACCAGAATGATGTTCTGCTCCATCGCATCTTTCACTAGGCTCGGGTCGGCCTGAATCGCGACCTGAAACGCGGGCTCGACCGGAATAAACATCAGCACGTAATCGAGCGACTGAATGCCTTTAAGCTGGTGGTAATCTTTCTGCCCCAAGCCTTTGATGTGGTTGCGCAGCGCCAGTAAATGATCGCGCAGAGCGACATCGCGCTCGGCATCGGTGTCGGCGTGGTAATAACGCTCGTACGCCACCAGCGCCATTTTGGAGTCGATCACCACCTGCTTGTTGTGCGGCAGATGGACGATCACATCCGGCTGATAACGCTTGCCCGCTTCATTTTGCAGGCTGACTTGAGTTTGGTATTCGTGCCCTTCACGCAGACCTGATTCCGCCAGCACGCGTGCCAAGACTACTTCGCCCCAGTTGCCCTGCTGCTTGTTGTCACCTTTCAGCGCTTGAGTCAGGTTGAGCGCTTCTTTGGCCATCTGCTCATTGAGGCGCTGCAAATTACGCAGCTCATGCACCAGAGTGTGGCGCTCTTTGGCTTCCTGATTGAAGCTGTCGTTGACCTGCTTCTTAAAACCATCCAACTGCTCACGCAGCGGCGACAGCAAACCATCGAGGCTTTGGCGATTCTGCTGATCGACCTTGGCGGTTTTGGCTTCAAACACCTGATTGGCGAGGTGCTCAAACTGTTGCTTGAGGCGCTCTTCAGCGCGTTCGAGCAGTTGCAACTTATCCTGGCTGGCCTCGAGTTGCTGCTGATGACGCGCTTCCTGCTCGCGCAGTTGCACCTCGAGCTGCGCTTTCTGTTCACGCATGCGGTTGAGCTCGTCGGCGTATTGCTGGCGCTCTTGTTTGATCGCTTCGAAATAGCGCAGTTTCTCCATCACCGCCATCACTTTACCGTGCGATTGCTTGAGCTCAAACTCCGCCTTGTCGCGCTCCTGATCGAGTTCATCCAGCTCCTGCTGCGCAGCGCTCAGCGTCTGTTTGAGCTGCTCAATCTGCTGTTCATGCCAGCGTGCATTGCTTGCCAGCTGCTGTTCGAGCAGTTGCGCCTGCAGTTGATATTTCTGTTTCACCCACCAACCAGCGGCGGCGGCCGACACAACGGCAGCAGACAAGGTGGTGATCCACAGAGCGGGGTTATCGAGAATCCATTGCATAATAATGAGTTACTTGATGTTGGTTGTTGATAAAAAGAGTATTTCGACACTGGATAAATGTCCAGTTTGCCGGGCAATTATTCAGCCGATAGACTAGCGATTCACCTGAAAGCAGGTTTACCTAACATGGATATGGGGAATTTGGAATGAATGAAGGCCGCGCCCTCGGACTGGGCTTGTCTGCTGTATTGCTTTGGTCAACGGTCGCCACCGCGTTCAAGCTCACGCTGGCAGAGTTCTCACCCATTCAGATGCTGACCATCGCCAGTATCGTCTCTGCCTTAGCCCTGTTGGTGATTTGTGCGCTGCAGGGCAAGCTGTCTCTGGTGATCAGTACCTTCCTTGCCAATCCTTGGTATTACCTGCTGCTGGGCCTGATTAACCCGCTCGCCTATTACCTGATCCTGTTCAAAGCCTATGCGTTGCTGCCCGCCTCACAAGCGCAGGCGATCAACTACAGCTGGGCGATTACCCTGACGCTCATGGCGGCGGTGTTTCTCGGTCAGAAAATCCGTAAACAGGACTGGATTGCCTGCGCGCTGAGTTATTTCGGCGTGGTAGTCATCGCCACCAAAGGCGATGTGCTCGGCATGCAGTTCGATAGCCCGCTGGGTGTCGGGCTGGCGCTGCTGTCTACGCTGCTGTGGGCCGGTTACTGGATTCTCAATACTAAAAATCAGGCCGATCCGGTGGTGGGCGTGCTGTTGGGGTTTGTGATTGCGATTCCGTTTGCGATTGCGCTCAGCGTTTACGAAGGTGCGCCTTGGCAGCACATCAGCCCGCAAGGCTGGGCGGCGGTGACTTACGTGGGTTTATTTGAGATGGGCATTACCTTTGTGTTGTGGCTCAGCGCGCTGAAAAACACCAACAACACCGCTCGCATCAGTAACCTGATTTTCGCCTCACCGTTTATTTCGCTGATCCTGCTCTCCACCATCATCGGTGAAGAAATTCACCCCACCACCTTGTTCGGTCTGGTGCTGATCATCGCAGGTCTGGTGGTGCAACAGGTCAAACGCAAACACAAAAAGCTCGCCGCCGAAAAGGCGTGAGCGACTATCCTGCCTGCCAAGGCGCGTCAGAACAGCTGATGCGCCAATTCGGCTCCCTGACCGCGCACCTGATCAATCAAGCCGTAACTTTCCGGAGCCAACGCCAATGCCTTCGCGGCAGGGTGACGGCTGAGAAACGCCTGCTTCTCCTGCGCATCAAATAGCGAATCCCAGCGTTTGTGAATATCGCGCGCCAGGTACAACACACACGCTAAACGTTTGGCTTCCCCCGCCTGACCGGGATGATTCACGTGTTCTATCGCATCGGCCATGTCGGCCGGGAAATTCCACTCTTTGGCGAGCTGCGCGCCGAGCTGCTGGGCATCAACGCCGAGCAAATCCTGCTGCACCTCGGCCAGTTTTTCGCCTTGTCTGACCCGCTGCTCGATCTGCTCGGCGAGGTCCGGTTCGAGCGCATGAATCATCAACTCGCCGATGTTATGCAGCACGCCAGTGGTGAACACTTCGTTGGGGTCGAGCTTGAGCGGTTTGGCGAGCTTACTGGCGATCATGGCGATTTCAAACGTGTTGGACCAGTAATCTTTGATATTGAGCGTGCGCAGCTGGGGAAACACCCCGGATACCACTGAAGACGAAATCAGCGTGCGCACCGCACTGCTGCCGACGCGAATGATAGCATCACTGATGGTCGAGACGCCTTTGCCGTTCGAGCCACCAAATTGCGCTGAATTGGCCATTCGTAACACACGGGCACTGAGGACCTGATCCATCGACATCTTGCGCGACAATTCGCTGAAGTCCACGTTGTCGCGATTGACCATATTCAGAAGTTCTTGCTGGATACTTTCGATGCGGGGCAATTCATTCAGGCGGGAGATCAGGGCTTCTTGATTCATTCGTTCACTCCTTCTAGCAACCAACAGATTTACTATAGGACAGAAATCCCGCTTTGGAATGATAAGTGTTGAGAGTTTTATCAGGTAATTTGCTCGCGATAGAGCTTCGGACTGACCCCGGCTTTGCGCTTGAATACGCGCGAGAAATAGAGCGGATCGGAATAGCCGATAATCCGCCCAATGTGGTTAACCGAGTAGTGAGTAGTCACTAACAATTGTTTGGCGCGGCTGATACGCTGATCATCCCGCCACTGGGTAATGGTCATCTTCATCTCATCGCGGAACAGATGGCCAAGGCGCGACGGTGACAAACAGGTGTGTGCGGCAATCTCTTCCAAGGTGAAGTCCTGATTGAGGTTCTGCGTCATGTAGTTGATGGCCTGAATGATGCGCGGATCGAGCGGCTTGCTCACCACATCCGGCTGTACGGTTTTACAGCGGATCAGCAGTTGTTCCAGCAGGTTAATCGCCAGATCATCGCGATACGGCATGTCCGATTTGGCGGTGTACTCGATATCAACAAACAGGTTTTCGATGTGCTGCATGGTCTGCACGTCCAGCCCACGGGTCAGGTAAACACCGTTGCGCTCTTGCTGCCAGTTCAGCCAGTCATTCCAGAACGCGCGCGGACGGAAATAGACCCAGCGGTGAAACCACGATGCGCTGTCGCTTTTACGGTGATAAAAATGGGTCGCACTGGGCGGAAACAGCAACAAGTCGCCAGGTTTCACATGAAACATCTGCTCACCGGAAAAGATGGTGCCCTCGCCTTTACTGGTGAAGTTGATGATGTAGCCTTTCATGCCGTTCGGGCGGTCGATGGTGTAATCCAGTTCATCGCCTTCGATAATCGGTGTCAGGCCGGCCACCAGATGGGCGTCGAAGTTGTATCCCGGTTTGAGCGGATCGGTTGTTTGCATAGACCAACAGTTGCTGAGTTTTTGCTTAGTGTATGTTGCACCTTGCCGCATTGCGATTTCTGAGTTCACACTTTTCCTAATACGATCCATTGGGTGGCGGAAAACGCCTCGCGAAACCAGTCGGTTTTGGCTGACTGACGAATAAAATCGCTTGGCAGCCCGTGGCGTGTGCGTTGCCAGTCCGGTTGTGCCGTATCAGTAGATGGGAGCATGACCCGCGCCGCATTGAGCGGCTGGATAACATGACGAATGTCGAGCCGGGTCGGAATGCTGTTGCGCGCCAGATATTCAATCACCACGGCATCCTGATGAAAGTAGTAATTCATATTGAGCGATAGCTGAGCGGCGTGATGCCACTGGCACCACTGCTCTATCCGGTCCGGTCGGTGACGGAACTTCCACTGTGCGTGCGACACATCCAGCACTTCACTGTTGTTGGTCAGCTCCAGTGTGCCTTCGTACATCAGTTGATTGCCATGCAGCAACTGAAAGCGGGTCGGACACACCCGCGCAACCCGCAGCGTCCAGCGCTGATAGTGAATGTCGAACCCCGACACTAAATTCGATTCGTCAACCGTCATAAGTACCTCTACAACGCCCCCTCATCGCTGAGGGGGCCGATTTATTACACGCCAGACGCCAAGCGGTAGTACAAGCTGTTAGTTTTCAACTCTTGTTTGAACTTGCGGGTTTCGGTGTGTTCATCAATCACCACCATTTCCATGCCGAGAATGTCAGCATAGTCAGCCAGCGAGTCGACACTCACCTGTTGGCTGTAAGCACTGTGGTGCGCCGCGCCCGCGTGAATCCAGCTCGCCGCCGCGACTTGCAGATTCGGCATCGGTTCCCACAACGCATGAGCCACCGGCAAATGCGGCATACCTTGCGGCGGCGCGACGGTGTTAACACGGTTCACTACCATGCGGAAGCGATTACCCAAATCGATCACCGACACGTTGACGGCCTGCCCTTCACGGCCACTAAACAGCAAACGCGGCACGTCGCAGCGCAGGCCGATGGTATGCAGATGCACTTCGAGTTTTGGTTTCGCCGCAGCAATCGATGGACACACCTCCAGCATGTGCGCACCCAGCACCTGATCGGTGGCGCCGAAGTTGTAGGTGTAGTCTTCCATAAACGAGGTACCGCCCTGACGCCCTTTGCCCATCTGTTTGATGATGTGCACCATAGCCGAGGTTTTCCAGTCGCCTTCACCGCCGTAACCAAAGCCTTTGGCCATCAAACGCTGGGTGGCCAAACCGGGCAGAGAGCCGAGGCCAGTCAGGTTTTCAAACGTGTTGGTAAACGCCTGCGCGCCGACCTCAGTCAGAAAACGTTCCATGCCCATTTCCAGACGCGCTTCGTGCTGCATCAGTTTGAGCAGCGCCGGATCATTCAGCAGTTGCGGGCTCATGTCGTAGGTGGACGCGTATTCATCGAGCAAACGCGCGATATCCGCATCCGACACCGACTGCACCACATCACTCAGTTCGCCCAAACCATACGCATTCACTTCATAACCAAATTGAATTTGCGCCGAGACTTTGTTGCCTTCGGTCACTGCCACTTGGCGCATGTTGTCGCCAAAGCGCGCCACTTTCAGGTTCTGCCCGGCATCAATCCCGATCGCTGCGCGGCACCAGTCATCGATCTCCTGATGCACCTGCGGGTTCTGCCAATGCCCGACCACCACTTTGCGGTCAAGGTCGAGGCGAGTACCGATAAAGCCGAATTCGCGGCAGCCATGCGCACTCTGGTGAGTGTTCATGTAGTTCATGTTGATCTCATCCCACGGCAGCGCCGCATTAAACTGGGTATGCAGATGCAGGAACGGTTTGTTGAGCTGCGACAAACCCGCGATCCACATTTTCGCCGGGGAGAAGGTGTGCATCCACAGCACCAGACCAATACACGCCGGATCGTTGTTGGCCGCGCGACATACTTGCAGAATTTCGTCCGGTGATTTCACCGTGCCTTTGTCGACCATCGGCACGGAAATCGCGTCGGTCTGGTTAAAGCTGGCCACAATTTGTGCGCTGTCCTGCGCCACTTGTTCCAGCACTTTTGGGCCGTAGAGGGTTTGCGAGCCGGTTACGAACCACACCTGTTTGTTGTCGAATACTTTCATAACTTTCCCTTGATTATTTTTTGTTCGTCGCAGTCTGACCGTAATAAGCATTCGCGCCGTGTTTGCGCAGGTAATGCTTATCGAGCAGAGCCTGATTGATGAATTGCACCGCCGGGTTGATTTGCAGCGTTTGCAGCGCCATCGACGCCACCACTTCCATCACCACCGCGTTATGCACCGCTTGATGGGCATCTTTCCCCCAACTGAACGGGCCGTGTTCATTGACGATGATGCCGGGGATCGCCATCGGGTCTTGCTCTGCGATGGTTTCGACAATCACCACTCCGGTATTGAGTTCGTAATCGTGGGCGATTTCGCCATTGGTCAGCGGGCGGGTGCACGGAATGCTGCCGTAGAAGTAATCGGCGTGGGTGGTGCCAAGAGCCGGAATGGCTTTCCCCGCTTGCGCCCACGAGGTGGCGTGCGGCGAATGGGTGTGCACCACGCCGCCGATGTGTGGGTAGGTGCGATACAGCACCAGATGGGTCGCGGTATCGGACGACGGATTGAGGTCCCCCTCCACCACGTGCCCCGCCAAATCCACCACCACCATGTTGTCGGCAGAGAGATCTTCATAAGCCACGCCGCTCGGTTTGATCACCACCAACCCCGATTCGCGGTCGATGGCCGAGACGTTGCCCCAGGTAAAGGTCACCAGATTGTGACGTTGCAGATCGAGGTTGGCCTGCCACACGTCATGGCGCAGTTTGCGCAGCCGTTCACTCTGGGTCGACACGGGTTGCATCAAGATGTGTTCACTCATGAGCGCACTCCTTGGCTTGATGAAATTCGGCCAACTGTTCTAAGTGCTGACCCAGCTCACGATAGCCAGCGTAACGCTCACGGCGCAGCGCCTGCGTGTCGGCATTGGGCGTATACACCGCACTGATGGGGCTTGCCATCGCCGCCTGCGCTTGCCGGGCGTTGTCATACACACCTGCTGCCACAGCGGCGAAAATCGCCGCGCCCAATGCGCAGCACTGCTCTGAGCGCACCACCGCGATATCGCGGCCAATCACATCGGCACACATCTGCATCACGTACGGGGATTTTTGCGAAATGCCGCCAATCGCGATCACGCGCTCCACCGCCATGCCTTGATCGACAAAACAGTCGACAATCGCTTTGGCGCCATGCGCGGTCGATTCCACCAACGCGGCAAACAGCGCAGGCGCGCTTGAGCCTAAATTGAGATCCGACAGCGAACCTTTCAGACGCTGGTTGGCGTAAGGGGTGCGGCGGCCATTGTGCCAGTCCATTGCCAGCGGCGAATGAGCGTTAAATTCATAATCCGCCGCCGCTTGAGACAGCAGTGGAATCAGAGCGTTATCTAAGGCGTCTAACGTGGCTTGCGCTTGAGGCTGCTGCTCCGCCAACGCTTGCAGCGGCCACAACAACACGCGTTTGTACCAGGCATAAATATCACCAAACGCCGATTGGCCGGCTTCAAGCGCCATCAGATTCGGCAGTGCGCTGCCTTTGACCTGACCGCAAATGCCGTGAATGGTGCGCTCGCCCACGTTGTCGGCGTCCACCATCAAAATGTCGCAGGTGGAGGTGCCAATCACTTTGACCAAATCGTGCGCGCCCGCGCCCGCACCGACAGCGCCCATGTGGCAGTCAAACTCACCGACCGCGACCGCGATACCCTCCGGCAAGCCCAGCGTTTGCGCCCACTCAGATGACAAAGTGCCGGCTTGCTGCTCGGCGGTGTAGACCTCACTGAACATGTGCTCGCGCATGCCATCCAAGGTCGGGGAAATCGCCGACAAAAACGCTTGATCCGGCAAACCGCCCCAGCTTTCATGCCACATCGCTTTATGCCCGGCCGCGCAGATGCCGCGGCGCAGGTGGTGTGGGTGCTGATTACCACTGAGCAGGGCCGGAATCCAGTCACACAACTCCACCCAACTGTAGGCGTGTTTTGCCACGTCGGCATCTTGCTCGCTCACCCACGCGGCTTTGGCCCAAAACCATTCCGACGAATAAATGCCGCCGATGAATTTGGTGTAGTCGGTAAAGTCGCCGCTGTGCGCCAGTTGGTTAATGCGTTCCGCTTTGGCGACCGACGTGTGGTCTTTCCACAAAATGAACATCGCATGCGGGTTATGTTCAAACTCCGGCCGCAGCGCCAACACATTGCCTTCAGCATCGATCGGTGCCGGCGTCGAGCCGGTGGTGTCGACGCCAATGCCCACCACCGACTGCGCGACCTCAGCCGGCACGGCGGCCAATGCCTCACGCACCGCCTGCGTCATCGCTTCAATGTAGTCTTTCGGGTGGTGGCGAAATTGCGACTGCTCCGGCTGGTTATACAGCCCTTGCATCCAACGCGGGTAGTAAGTCACGCCGGAGGCGACTTCTTCTCCGCTGACTGCATTCACCAGTAAGGCGCGCACCGAATCGGAACCAAAATCGAGGCCGATGACGTGCGCTGGTTGAGTAGCGAAATGCTCCATAACAACTCCATGTAGGGTGATATTTTTCATTTGTTATAACGCTCAACCCCATTTTCAACCATGAACCGCACCGCTAGATTCATGGATAAAAACGCCACATAGATAAAATCGTGCAGTTGTTTAAAAAAAGCTCACCGTGAATAAAATCTGATTAAAATAGCCAGTTAACCGTTTACACTTGCACCATTTATATGAAACATCGCACCACAAAACAGCAATTGAGATCTGCATCATGGCTACTCGCGCTAAATGAATGGACTATTTTGCTACAATTTTTTGGTGTGATTTTGGTCACTTCAACCCAACATCGAATCAACAAATATGGATAGCGAAACAACCCCCTACCAGCGGATGGAATAACAATGAAACTAAAAACCTTACTCTCGACCGCAGCCCTCTCCGGGCTGACGCTGCTCAGTGCTTCTGCCAACGCTTTTTTTGGATCCAGTGACGACACCCTGAAACTGGGCTATCTGGTCAAACAGCCAGAAGAACCATGGTTCCAGACTGAGTGGTCATTTGCAGAAAAAGCCGGCAAGGACATGGGCTTTGAAGTGATCAAAATGGCCGTGCCTGATGGTGAGAAAACCCTGAACGCGATCGACACTCTGGCCGCCAGTGGCGCCAAAGGCTTTGTGATCTGCACCCCCGACCCGAAATTGGGTCCTGCCATCATGGCCAAAGCCAAAAGCTATGATTTGAAAGTCATCACCGTCGATGACCAGTTCCTCAACGCCAAAGGCGAGCCGATGAAAGACGTACCGCTGGTGATGATGGCAGCCAGCGCGATTGGCGAACGTCAGGGCCAGGAGCTGTACACCGAAATGCAAAAACGCGGCTTTGATGTCGCCACTACCGGCGTGATGGCGATTACCGCCGATGAACTGGATACCGCACGCCGCCGTGTGGACGGCTCAATCAAAGCGCTGAAAACCGCCGGCTTCCCAGCCAACCAAATCTATCGCGTACCCACTAAAACCAACGACATTCCAGGGGCATTGGATGCCGCCAACTCCCTGCTGGTGCAATACCCTGGCGTGAAACAGTGGCTGGTGGTTGGCATGAACGACAACACCGTATTAGGTGGCATTCGCGCCACAGAAGGCCAAGGCTTTGCCGCTGACAAAGTGATCGGCATTGGTATCAACGGCGTGGACGCGGTCAACGAACTGGCGAAATCACAAGCGACCGGCTTCTACGGCTCGCTGTTGCCAAGCCCGGACGTACACGGCTACAAATCGATTGAGTCCCTGTACAAATGGGTGAAAGACGGTGTGGAACCGAACAAGTTTGTTGAAGTGACCGACGTTGTCCTGATCACCCGCGACAACTTCAAAAAAGAACTGGAGAAAAAAGGACTGTAAGTCCGGTTGGGGTGGCAGTCCTTTTACGCTGCCACCCGTTATTGGAACGGAGAGAATGTTATGGCGATGTCCCCCTCTTACCTCGAGTTTCGCAACATTTCAAAGCACTTTCCCGGTGTTAAGGCGCTGAGTAACATCAGCTTTCGCGCCAACGCAGGTAGTATTCATGCTCTGATGGGCGAGAACGGTGCAGGTAAATCGACGCTACTCAAAACCTTAAGCGGGCTACACCAGCCAACGGAAGGTCACATTGCGATTGACGGCCAGGAGCTGTCATTATCCGGCACCACAGATGCGCTGACACAAGGCATTGCCATCATCTATCAGGAACTCAATCTGGTGCCTGAACTGAGCGTGGCGGAAAATATTTATCTCGGTCAGCTGCCGACCAAAAACGGCAGCGTGGATACCGAAACCCTCAATCGTCAGGCGCGCGAACAGTTGCTGCGTCTGGGCGAAGATTTTGATCCATCACGCCCGCTGAAAGAGTTTTCCATCGGCCAATGGCAGATGGTCGAAATCGCCAAGGCGCTGAGCCGCAACGCGCAAATCATCGCGTTTGATGAGCCGACCAGCAGCCTGTCACAACGTGAAATTCAAAACCTGTTCAAAGTCATTCGCGAGTTGCGCGATGACGGCAAAATCATTCTGTATGTCTCGCACCGCATGGAAGAGATTTTTAACCTGTGCGATGCGATCACCATTTTTAAAGACGGCACTCATGTGCAGACGTTTGATGACCTGTCGCAACTGACCCACGATCGCCTGGTTGAACTGATGGTCGGACGCGAAATCAGCGACATCTATAACTACCGTTCACGTGAGCTTGGTTTAAGTGGTCTGCGATTGGAAAATTTTGAAGGCCCCGGACTGACGGCGCCCGTCTCACTCGATATTCGTCAGGGCGAGATTCTCGGCTTGTTTGGTCTGGTTGGCGCCGGGCGTACCGAACTGACCCGACTGATTTTCGGCGCGGAGAAACGCACCGCTGGCGAGCTGTACCTGCATGACGTCAACATTAATGTGCGTAAGCCGGGCGACGCCATCAAAGCAGGCATTACCTTGTGCCCGGAAGATCGCAAAGCCGACGGCATCGTGCCGATCATGTCGGTGGCGGAAAACACCAACATCAGTGCACGTCCGTGGCACCTGAAACTCGGTGGCCTGATCGATTTTGGCTGGGAAGCGAAAAACGCCGACACTCAACGTCAGGCACTCAACGTCAAGACCGCTTCGCTGGATCAGCCCATCGGCAAACTCTCAGGCGGAAACCAGCAAAAAGTCATTCTCGGTCGCTGGCTCTCCACCGATATGAGCGTCATTCTGCTCGATGAACCCACCCGTGGCATTGATGTCGGCGCCAAATCGGAAATCTACGAACTGATCTTTAAGCTGGCCGAGAACGGCGTCACCGTGCTGGTGGTATCGAGCGATCTGCCGGAAGTGCTGGGCATCTCCGATCGCCTGTTGGTGATGAAAGACGGCGCGATTTCCGGAGAGCTCCAACGCGACGAATTTAAAGAACAGACTGCACTTCGCCTCGCTATGCTGGGCCAAGAACAAGCCGCAGCTTAAGAATGAAGGAATATCACTATGTCTCTATCAAGTTCTACCAAAATGGTTAATTCCGAACAGAAGTCTGGCGGGTTTAACTTCGCCCAGATCTGGGATCGTTTCGGCATGCTGATGGTGTTTGCTGGCTTGTTTCTGCTGTGCTGCCTGTTCGTGCCCTACTTCGCGACCTTTGTGAACATGAAAGGTCTTGGTCTGGCCATCTCCATGAGCGGTATGGTGGCGTGTGCGATGCTGTTCTGCCTTGCCTGTGGCGACCTCGACCTCTCCGTCGCTTCCGTCATCGCCTGCTCCGGCGTCGTGACCGCGGTAGCGATCAACGCCACCAGCAGTGTCGTACTGGGCATTGGTGCCGGCCTGTTGTCGGGCGTGCTGTTTGGCCTGCTGAATGGCTTTGTGATTGCCAAACTGCAAATCAACGCGCTGATTACCACTCTGGCGACCATGCAGATTGCCCGTGGCCTCGGTTACATCATCTCCGATGGTAAAGCAGTCGGCATCACGGAAGAAAGCTTCTTTACCTTGGGTAACTCGTCGCTGCTTGGCATTCCGACCCCGGTGTGGCTGACCATCGTGACGTTTGCCGTGTTTGCCTTCCTGCTCAACCGCACCGTGTATGGTCGCAACACTCTGGCCATCGGTGGCAACGAAGAAGCAGCGCGTCTGGCCGGCGTGAATGTGGTTAAAACCAAGATGCTGATTTTCACCATCTCAGGATTTATCTCAGCGTTGGCGGGGGTAATTCTGGCGGCGCGGATGACCAGTGGTCAGCCCATGACGTCGGTCGGTTTTGAACTGGTGGTGATCTCCGCCTGTGTGTTGGGCGGTGTGTCGCTCAAAGGCGGGATTGGTAAAGTCTCTTATGTCATTGCCGGGGTGCTGATTCTCGGCACCGTGGAAAATGCCATGAACCTATTGAACATGTCACCTTTTGCACAGTACGTCGTCCGTGGTGCAATCTTGCTGGCTGCCGTTATTTTTGACCGCTACAAACAAAAATCACGTTAAGCCAATTCATCGGTTACTTGCTCTCTTATTTCCCACAAATAAGAGAGCTTTTTTATGAAATGAATTCGACCCGCTATACCCACTGTCCCGCCACGTAACCGCTCGACCACGCCCACTGGAAGTTGTAGCCGCCGAGCCAACCAGTCACGTCCATCACTTCACCGACAAAATAAAGCCCCGGCACGGTTTTGCACTCCATGGTTTTCGATGAGAGCGAGTCGGTGTCGACGCCACCCAGCGTCACTTCTGCGGTGCGGTAGCCTTCGGTGCCGTTGGGTACAATGCGCCACTGTTGCAGCGTCTCGGATACGGCGCTCAGCTCTTTCGGGTTGAGTTGTTTGAGCGGTTTGTCGCTCAGCAGTTTGCGCTCGATCAGCACTTCCACCAAGCGTTTCGGCAGCACGCGTGCCAGGGTATTTTTCAGGCTTTGATTCGGGTGTTTTTCACGCGAACGGGTCAGCAGCTCATCGATATCCACGTCCGGCACCAGATTGATGGTCACCGCCTGACCGGGTTTCCAGTAAGAGGAAATCTGCAACACCGCCGGGCCGGATAAGCCGCGATGGGTAAACAGCAGCGCTTCTTTAAACACCTTGCCACACTCGGCCTGAATTTCGGACGGCACCGCGATGCCCGACAATTCAGCCAGCGCGTCTTTGTCTTCCACATGCAGCGTAAACGGCACCAAGCCCGCCGTGGTCGCGTGTACGGGTAAACCAAACTGCTCAGCAATTTTGTAACCAAATGGCGTCGCGCCAAGTTTGGGCATCGACAAGCCACCGGTTGCCACCACCAGCGACTGGCATTCAATATCGCCGGCTGAAGTTTTGAGGCTAAAGCCCTGCTCGGTTTTGGCGATCTCCAGCGTTTCCACCTGATAGCGCTGGCGAATGGTCGGCTGATCGCACTCGGCCAGCAGCATGTTGACGATATCTTTGGCCGAATCGAGACAGAATAGCTGTCCATGGTCACGCTCTTCGTACGCAATGCCGTACTTGCCGACCATGGCGATGAAATCCCAGTTGGTGTACTGCGACAGCGCAGACTTGACGAAGTGCGGGTTGCCACACAGGTAGTTGGCTGCCGACACATCGTAGTTAGTGAAGTTACAACGGCCGCCGCCAGAGATGAGTATTTTACGTCCCGGTTTTTTGGCGTGATCGATAATAAGCACTTTGCGGCCACGCTTACCTGCTTCAGCGGCACACATCAGGCCTGCGGCACCCGCCCCAATCACGACAACATCGACTTTTTCACTCATCTCGGCTCACTCAACTGCAATAAAAAAGGATGTGCAGCGCACATCCTTACTCACTCGGGGCGGTATTCTAACGGTAAAAACACCGCTTGCCAATTGACCACTTGTCACAGCATAAAGGCTGCTACCGTCGTCAGTACGACCAGTGAAGTCGAGAGGATAAACAGCTCACGCACGCGGTCGCACTTACCGGTAAACACCGGGTCGTGATGGTGGTGATACTCTTTGCTTTTGATGTAGTGGTACAAGCGCACCTGTTTGGTCATATTACCATGGGTGGTAAAAAAGCCACCGCCGTCAACTTGCTGATAGAGCAAGGGGTGAGCTTCGCGCATGATGTAGATGAGAGAGCGTAATGCGGTGAGGTAACGGAGCACGTTCACACCGGTTACGATCATTAGCGCTAATAGAATGGTATCTCCACTGATCATCTTTTCCTCCCTACATCTTGTGTAAGAATGCCCAGAGAAAAAGACGATCGCTTCAATTGGTCTTTTTGCTGAGGTTACTCAGCGGGGGCATCCATTACCGAAGATGAGCCTGCTTTTGCCAATGCTGCCAGGTCTTTATCGATGAAGAACAACGCCTTACCATCTTCGCCGACAAGCTCCAGCTTATCTAAAATCCCTTTAAACAACTTCTCTTCTTCATGTTGCTCCGCAACGTACCACTGAAGGAAGTTAAATGTTGAGTAGTCTTGAGATGTGAACGCCAGATGAGCCAGCTTGTTGATTTTCTGCGTAATCATCTGCTCATGTTCATACGTTTCGCGGAATACTTCGCCTAAGCTTGCGAAATCGTGTTTTGGCGCTGCGATCGCACCCAGGATTGGCATTGAGCCCGTCTCACTAACATACGTAAACAGACGTTGCATGTGCTGCATCTCTTCTACGGCATGAGAACGTAAAAACTCTGCGGCACCATCAAATCCTTTGTCTTCACACCAAGCACTCATTTGTAAGTATAGATTGGATGAAAAAAATTCGAGATTAATTTGATCATTCAGTTGATCGACCATAGCTTGCGATAGCATCGAAGGCTCCTAATTCATCATAAATCACTGATGCCACTATAACATGTTCGCTGGCTATTGTTAGAACACCTTGTCCGCTCGCGATGGATATTTGATCGCGACGGCAAAAAACTTCTGAGCGAGGTGCTAATCTGTAGTTAGTCACCTACAAGGAGATAGCATTATGAGTTATCAACACATTTTAGTTGCCGTCGATCTCTCAGAAGACAGCAAACTTTTGATCGACAAAGCGGTTGCGCTGGCTAAGCCTCTGAATGCGGAGATCTCTTTTATTCATATTGATGTGAATTATGCCGAGCTTTACACCGGGCTGATCGACATCAATCTGGCGGAGACTCAGCACCACGCGATGGAAGCGTCCCAGAAACAACTGCAGGATCTGGCGAACTACGCAAACTACCCAATCAAACACACCCTGGTGGGCAGTGGCGATCTGAGTAATGAACTGTGTGACACCATCAATGAGTTCAACATTGACTTGGTCGTGTGTGGTCACCATCAGGATTTCTGGAGCAAATTGCTGTCCTCAACCCGTCAGCTTATTAATTGCTCACCTGTCGACATGTTGGTTGTACCACTCAACGACTGACGGCGAAGAAAAACTCAGTTAGACTGCAGGTAATTTTTCATTAAACCATTCTCGTTATGATTTATTTATCTGCAGTCACCCTACTTTGGGCCTTCTCATTCAGCCTGATCGGCGTTTATCTTGCCGGTCAGGTTGATTCTTGGTTTTCTGTACTGATGCGCGTGGCATTGGCCAGTATCGTTTTCCTGCCATTTCTTAAATTCAAACAAGTACCCGGTAAGCTGATCGGCAAACTGATGGCGATTGGCGGAATTCAGCTTGGCTTGATGTACTGCTTCTATTATCAGTCGTTCTTGCTGCTCTCCGTACCGGAAGTGCTGCTGTTCACCATCTTTACGCCGATTTATGTCACCCTGATTTATGACATGCTCAAAGGACGTTTCTCGCCATGGTATCTGGTCACAGCAGTGATTGCGGTGGCGGGCGCGGCGGTGATCAAATTTGCCGGCATTAACGAAAACTTCTTCCTCGGCTTTATGGTGGTTCAAGGGGCGAACCTCTGCTTTGCCATCGGTCAGGTCGGCTATAAATACGTGATGGAACGGGAAACCGTTGAGCTGCCACAACACACCGTGTTTGGTTACTTCTATCTTGGCGCGCTGGTGGTTGCGACGGTCGCATTCCTGCTGCTGGGCAACCCTGGCAAGCTGCCAACCACCTCGGTGCAATGGAGCATTTTAATTTACCTCGGTGTGATTGCCTCTGGCTTTGGCTATTTTGCCTGGAACAAAGGTGCGTGCATGGTCAACGCTGGCGCGCTGGCGATCATGAACAATGTGCTGGTACCGGCGGGTCTGGTGGTCAATATTCTGATCTGGAACCGCGATGTCGACCTGGCGCGTTTGTCTCTCGGCGGGCTGGTGATCCTGCTGTCGTTGTGGGTCAACGAAACCTGGGTGAAGCGCCGCGTGGAACTGAGCTACCGCGCTTCCGAGCAGTAATCTCTATACGATAAAAAAGCCCACCGAATGGTGGGCTTTTTGTTGAATTCGAATCAGTGCATCTGCGCCATGATGCCCGCTTCGGGCAACACCACACTCGGATTGAGTGCATTGAACTTGGCTTGCAGCGCCTGCTGTTTTTTCATCATTTTCTGTTGCTGTTTGAGCACCTTAGCCAGCTTCTTCTGATATTTTTTCTGCTTTTTCAGCGTCTTCTTCGCCAGTTTCAGCGCCGCTTTTTCAGCTGACTTACTGCGCGATTGCCCCACGTTCAGCGCCAACTTGGCGTTACCTTTACTCTTCATCTTTGGCAGAGCTTCCGGTTTACACAGCGCATTTTTGTCTGCCGATGAACGCGCACATGAACGGCACATAAAGGCCGGCTGCGCGACAAGACGATGAATCTCACCCAAGGATGAGGTGATGTCACGACGATTTAACTTACACAAACGTTTCGTCATGGTAGAGGCTCCAGCTAAGAATAATAATAATTCTTAATCAGATATAACCGCAGGCCAACGGAAACGCAAGTGATGTTTTAGTGGCTGTCGCCCATCGCCGCAATCACGTATACGTCAAAGCGGTTCTTCTTGGTTTCGATCGCCATGCTCGGTTTATGTTCATCCAGCCATTCAGCGTAGTCCGGACGTTTTACCACCACGCGTTTGGTCGCCAGCCGTAAAGCCGGCGCCAGCAGGCTATCTGCATCGTTATCTGCCCCGACCAAGGATTGAAATACGCGCATCTCTTTTTTGACCAGCGCACTTTTCTTTTTGTTTTCCGGGTGTGGATACATAGGATCGAGGTAGACCACATCCGGGCGTTCAAAGGCGGCGTCTTGCGCCAACTGTTGCAGCGCAGAGTGGCTCGAGGCGTGCAGCAACGTCACGCGCTCACTGACCCACGGGCCGATTTCTGCATCCAGTTTGGCGCGCATCAGGCCATCGTCCAGCAAAGCTGCGACCACCGGGTGACGCTCCACCATCTGCACTTTGCAGCCCAATGACGCCAGCACAAACGCATCGCGGCCAAGACCTGCTGTGCCATCCAGCACGGTTGGCGTCACACCTTTGTTCAGCCCTGCTGCTTTGGCGATTGCCTGACCTTTACCGCCACCGAATTTACGGCGATGCGCCACGGCACCGCTGACCCAGTCGACGTAAATCGCTCCGAGTTTCGGCTCATCGGTTTTACGTAGCTCTAAGCGCTCCGCCGTCAGTACCAGCGCAAACGGACTGCTGGCATCGTGGCTTAAATGCCAGCGCTTGGCGATACGTTGCAGTTCTTCAGCACGTTCGCGGACTTCACAAATCAGTTGTAGCTGCAAAGGTCTCACTCCAGAATCGAGGGGTCAAATCGGCCGCCAGTGTAGCCGATTTTACGCGTGGCGGCTAAGCCTTCTGTGCGGTCAGAAATTGTTCAACCAGCTCGTCAATCGGCTGTGGTTTACCAATCTGATAACCCTGCGCAAAGTGAACGCCTATCTCTCGCAGGCGCTGCAAAATCGCGTCGTTTTCGACAAACTCGGCCACGGTTTGCTTGCCCATCTGACGCGCCAGATCGTGAATCGAACGTACCATCAGATGATCCATCTCATTCACATCAATGTCGCGGACAAACAGGCCGTCGATTTTGACGATATCGATCGGCAGCTTCTTCAGGTAACCGAATGATGACAGCCCAGAGCCAAAGTCATCCAAGGCGATTCGGCAACCGAGCTCTTTCAGGCGACTGAACAGAGCAATGGCCTGATTGAGGTTTCGCATCGCGGCGGTTTCCGTGATCTCAAAACAGATTTTGCTGCATGGCACGCAGCTGCTTTGCAGGCGCGCGATCAGGTTATCGATGAATTCTGCGTTCCCCATCGAGTGGCCTGAGAGGTTAATCGAGCACAAACCCAGACAAGCCAGTGCCTGTGGGCGTGTTTCAAACCAGCGCAGCGTCTGCTCCACCACCTGTTTGTCCAGCAAATGCGCCACGTTATAGCGCTCTGAAGCGGGCACAAAAATCCCCGGTGATACGTACTCGCCGTCGGCGTTTTTGATCCGCACCAGAATCTCAAAGTGCATGCCTGGCTCATCGGCATTGAGCGCCAGTATTTGCTGGGCAAACAGTTCAACCCGCTCTTTGGCCAGCGCATCGTGTACCAGGTTAACGCTCTCCATCTCCAGCTCGCGGCGGCGCAGGTCCGCATCGTCCTGGCGATACAAGTTATAGCGGTTGCGTCCCTCTTCTTTAGCGGCATGGCAAGCCGTGTCTGCCTGCGCATGGACCATTTGCGGTGAGGTTGCGGTGTGGTCGATCAGGCGAATACCTATCGAACAGGTCAGATTGAGGCGAATCTCCTCCCACCAGAACGCATGCTCCGCCATGGTCGCGACGATGGTTTTCGCCACCTGAATCGCATCCCGCTCTGTGCAGTCTTTAAGCAGAATGGCAAACTCATCACCGCCCATTCGAGCCAGCACCGCGTTATACGGCAGTACCTCTTCGAGCATGCTGGCGCAGAACTGAATAGCGCCATCACCCGCATCGTGACCGGCGGTATCATTGAGCACTTTCAACTGGTCGAGATCGAGATACAACATGGCGTGGGTACGCAGCTCGGTGGCGGTTTCCTGCAATGCCTGCGCCAGTTCGAGTTCAAACTGGTTGCGGTTGAAGGTGTTGGTCAGCATATCGTATTTGGCCTGATACGCCAGTTTGTCGGCCAATTGCCGGGTCTCTGTAACATCCTCGCCGACAATCAGCAGATGACCCGTTTCTACCAGCGCACGAATGTTCTCACGCACCCAGATGGCACGCCCATCCGCGTGGCGATATTCAATTTCGCGCTGCCAGATGCCTTGCAGTGACTGATTAGGTTGTAGCAGAACCTGACGCGCGCTGAGTGCCAGCTCGCTGAGATAAAAGTCGCTGAGGGGATGGCCAAGCAGTTGTGATGCCTGAAAACCAAGCAACTGCTCGGCAAAACGGTTCACCTGCTGAATGCGGTTCTGTTCATCCAATGTCAGCATCATCACAGGTTGCAAATCGTAGTAGTGGCTGAGGCTGGCTTCACGCTGAAACAATTTGTCTTCGGTGATTTTTCGCCAGGTAATGTCCTGCCCCTCACACAAATATTGAATAGGTACACCCGGCACGGTCAGCATCGGTTTGAACGCCCATTCAAGCATCATAGAGCCTTGCTCTGCGTGCCAGATTTCCGCCTCAAACTGACGCGGCTGAGTCGACACTTCTTCAAAATACTCTTTAATGCGCTGCGCCGAGGCATCTTCCCAGTGAGGGTGTGTCCACAGGGGCAGCTCCAGGTTCATCCCCTGGCGATAAAACAGTTCTTGAAACTTGTGGTTGCAGGAAATCAGGCGCCCCGAATGGTCAAGAATGCCGATGTAGTGATTGCTCTGCTCAAACACCGATTCGAGCAGAATCTGGTTATCGCGGCTCAAGCGCTCACTGCTGCGCAGACGCAGCACATAGTAAAGCAGCAGCGCGATCACCACAGAGAAAAACAGCAGAATGAGGAGTACACCAGCCAGATCCCAATGCTGGTGATTGCTCAAGCCAAAATCCGGTCCTAGGAGTGACTCTGTGTCTGAGATCGAGAGCGAAGCGGCGAATACGGGGAAAATGCCCGTCAGGCTCAGTAATAACGATTGCATTAAGAAAGATAAGCGAGCCACAAACGGATTCCTTGGCAGAGTCGATGATTAATGATATCACTCGATATCAGAGAATATCCGCGTGATATTCTGACCAATTGCACAAATCTCAGGAATTCATATGCAAGTAGCCTCGACAAAGCTGGACGAATTGGATCGCGCGATTCTGAAAATTTTGATGGATGATGCCCGCACGCCCTACGCCGAAATGGCCAAGCAGTTCAACGTCAGTCCGGCCACCATTCACGTTCGAATCGAAAAAATGAAAGCCGCCGACATCATTCAGGGAACGGAAGTGGTGGTCAACACCAAAAAGCTCGGGTACGACGTCTGCTGTTTTATCGGCATCAACCTTAACGCCGCGCGTGACTACCATTCGGCGCTGGCCAAACTCAATGCGCTGGATGAGGTAGTTGAAGCCTATTACACCACGGGCGCGTACAACATTTTCGTTAAGCTGATGTGTAAGTCGATCGAAGAGTTGCAATACGTGTTGATTGATAAGTTGCAGGCGATTGATGAAGTGCAGTCGACCGAAACGCTGATCTCGCTGCAAAACCCGATCAACCGCAACGTCAACCCATAAAAAAGCCCGGCACTCAGTCCGGGCTTTTTACGCAATATCGTTATTTATTGAGGTATTTCAACAGCTCGTCTGGAGAGATACCTTGTTTGGCGAGTTCTTTAGCCAGCAAATCCACTTGCTCGTTTTTACGAGAATCAATCACTTGCTGAAACTGGAAAACCAGATCACGCAACACAGGCAGTGGTACCTGTTTAGCCGCACTACGAACACGCTCACTACTTTGGTTACCCAGTTCTGCTAGCAATTTGCCGAACATCACCTTTTCTGGAGACTCATCGAGTTGTTCCCAGATGCGGGCCATTTCATAGGTTGTCATAGACATTGTTTAGTGATTCCAAGTGATTACTAAAAGGGTGAGAGGCAACAATATACACGCCTTATCTCATTTAGAAAATAGCCCTTTGAGTGAATTTACCAAAGCTTACGCTACGACTCCAAAGCCCATTGATGCCAGGCGCGACCTGCTTTTGAAAACAGAATGATCAAGGCCGGAGCGATAAGCCACATATGCAATGCGATCATCATTTGCGGCTCCAAGTGTAAACGTTGCAATGTTCCGACCACCAGACCAGAACCACTCATTTGGAATAAACCTAACAGTGCCGCCGCCGTACCCGCTTTATCGCCGAACGGTGCCAGCGCTTTTCCAGCCGCCGCCCCGAGAATCCAGGCAAACCCAACCGACGAAAGGAAGATAGGCAGCATAAAGGCAAATGCGGTCGCCACACTCGCCAACATCACCATCGCCACGCCAGCCACCAGCAGCGAACTGATGCCCATGACTAAGGTGGTGTGAGTACCGAAGCGATCCATCACGCGTGGCGCCGTCATACAGGCAATGATGTTTACCACGGCGTTGACGCCAAACCAGAACGTAAACTGATTCATCGTCAGGCCGAGGCGTTCCATCAACACCACAGGAGCGGATGTCACATAAGCCAGAATCACTGCCATCGCCAGCAAACATAATGACGCATGGAAGACAAATGATGGTGTCTTGAGTACCGACCAGTAGCGCGACAGCTTAAACACCGCTTGTTTTTCGGTGCTTGGGTTGGTCTCTTTCATACGCATCAGCAGCAACAGGCCGACCGACAGCGCAAACCCAGCCATAAAGCTGAAGTTCGCGCGCCAGCCAAACTGTTGAGTCAGCCAGCTTCCCAGAATCGGCGCAAGAGCAGGAATAAAACAGATCGCGCCGTTGAGGTAGCTGATCATTTTGCCGCTGCGTTGCGGACCAAAGATATCGCGAACTGTCGCAAAGGCTGCTACCGATGTCGCACATGCACCTAAGCCTTGTAGCAGACGGGCTGTCAGCATCCATTCAATGCTTTGTGCGCTCCACGCCAATAAAGCGCTCACCGCATAAATGCTGATACCACCCAATGCAACAGTTCGACGACCGAGTTTGTCTGCCAGTGGGCCGGCAAACAGCTGACCGACACCCATAGCAAACAGAAACCAAGTAATCGTGTCCTGAGCCAGAGCGTGTTCCACGTGAAACGTCTGAGAGATCTGCGGCAATGCAGGCAAATAAATATCAATCGCCAAAGGGCTAAACAGGACCAACAGCGTCAGTAATATCATTTGCTGTTTACTCGGTCCGCCAGATTGCGTCACGCTCACGTTCTACTCCAACTAAATTAATGAGACTTCGCGCATAATAGAGCAATCATGATATGCGTAAAAATGGCTTATAATCATCCGTAATATTCCTCAAAGGAAAATCAGATGAAGATTGAAAAGTTAGCGCGCATCGATCTCAACTTACTGGTGTGTCTCAAGGTACTCAGTGAAGAGCTGAGCGTGACTCGCACCGCCAACCGCCTCTATCTCAGCCAGTCGGCGGTGAGTAAATCGCTGGCCAAGCTGCGCGAGCAGTTTGACGACCCGTTGTTCATTCGTACCTCGCACGGCCTGAAACCAACGCCTAAAGTGGTGTTTCTCAAACCTAAACTGGACATTCTGGTGAACCAGCTCGAGCTCATCACTCAGCCGGAACAGTTTTCTCCGCAGTCGAGTGAATACCGCTTTCACATCGCCACGGTGGAAAGTGTCTATCCGTTGATCCTGCCGCATTTCTTGCCTGCCATTTTCAGTCAGGGCCCGAATCTCAACATCAGCACACACGCCTGGACAGATCAGACTTTCAAGAAGCTACAACTGGGCGAACTCGATTTTGGCCTTACGGGGAAAGACATCGACATCAACGATGCGCGGCTGACCATGATGCCGCCGAGCGATATCTGCGAGCAGGAAATTTACCGCGATACCCAGATGTGTGTGGTGCGTCATAACCACCCGGCCCTGAGCCAACCCTGGAATCTGGAGCAGTACCTGTCGCTGCGTCATGTGCAGGTACGTTGCGATGGCAATGACCGCTGGCTGCTCGACTATCGACTGGCAGACATGGGTTATGAGCGTGATATCGCCATCACCGTGCCGGATTTCAACAGCGCAGCCAGCTTGTGTACCTACACCGACTTTGTGTTTACCGCGCCGAGCCATTTTACTCATTTGGTCGCGCAGCAAATGGGCTTGGTGGTGCTGCCGTTACCGTTAGAATTTCCGCCGATGGCTTACACTCTGTTCTGGCACCGCGATCGGGAAAACGACCCGGCATTGAACTGGCTGCGCCAGATCATTCAAACCAAAACACTACACTTGAGATAAAGCGACGGATATTTGCACGCCTTTGGTAAAAGGAGTAGCTTATCCGCACTTGTCCCGGGCCAGCTGATCACAGCCTGCGCCGTCACAAAGGACTGTTAATAAGGATAATCACAGATGCCACAATCCATTTCCCAACGTGTTGCCGAACTGCGTAACTGGCTGACACAACAAGGTTTAGATGCACTCATTGTGCCTCACGAAGACGAGTACCTCGGCGAATATGTCCCTGAACACAACGAACGCCTGCATTGGCTGACGGGTTTTACCGGTTCAGCGGGTGCTGCAGTGATCACCGGCGAAAAAGCGGCGATCTTCGTCGATGGTCGCTATACCGTACAAGTTCGCAAACAAGTTCCGGGAGAACTGTTTGAGTATCGTCACCTGATTGAAGAACCGTATCTGGCCTGGCTGAAAAGCGCCCTGCCAGCGGGCAGCAAAGTGGGTTACGACCCACGTATGCACCGTGCAAGCTGGCTGAAAGCCGCGCACACCACGCTGGAAGGAGAACTGCAACTGGTCGCCACCCGTGGCAACGCCATTGACCAACTGTGGCATGACCGCCCGGCTCCCGTGGTCTCTGACATGCGCCTGATGGGTAATGAGCTCGTCGGCGTCGACAGCGCAACCAAACGCCGCACCATCGCAGATATTCTGGTCAGCAAAAAGGCCGACAGCGCAATTCTGACTGAGCTCGATTCCATCTGCTGGCTGCTCAACATTCGTGGTCTGGATGTCTCTCGCCTGCCAGTTTTGCTGTCGCACGCGATTGTGCATGCGGACGCCAGTGTCGACTTTTTCCTCGATCCGGCACGTCTGGCGGCAGGCTTTGACGCCCACGTCGGTTCAGGTGTGCGCGTACATCATCCGGAAACTCTCGAATCACAACTGGTGCAACTGCGCGGAAAACGCGTGATTGTGGACCCAGCCACCAGCAACGCTTGGTTTACACTGGTACTGCAAAATGCCGGTGTCGAGCTGCTGAGCGATGCCGATCCGTGTCTGCTGCCAAAAGCCGCTAAGAACGCAACCGAAATTGCCGGCATGAAAGCGTGCCATGTACGCGATGGCGCGGCGATGACCAAGTTCCTTGCCTGGCTGGACAGCGAAGTGGCGGCCGGACGCCTGCACAACGAAGCTGAGCTTGCCGATCAACTGCAAGCGTTCCGCGAGCTGGACCCGACTCTGGCAGATCTGAGCTTTGATACCATCTCTGCAGCCTGCAGCAATGCCGCCATGTGTCACTACAACCACATGAACCAGCCACAACCGGGTCAGCTGGAAATGAACACGCTGTATCTGGTCGATTCAGGCGGTCAGTACACAGACGGCACCACCGATATCACCCGCACTATCGCGATTGGCGACGTGAGCGACGAGATGAAGCAGCAGTTTACTCTGGTGCTTAAAGGCCACATTGCACTGGCCAAAGCCCGTTTCCCGCAAGGCACCTGCGGCCATCAGCTCGATGTGCTGGCACGTCAGCATCTGTGGGCCAATGGCTACGATTACGATCACGGTACCGGCCACGGTGTCGGTCACTTCCTGAGTGTGCATGAAGGCCCGCAACGCATCGGCAAAGTGTTCAACAATGTCGCTCTGCGCCCGGGAATGGTGCTGTCGAACGAGCCGGGTTACTACCGCGCTGATGGCTTTGGGATCCGTATTGAGAACCTGGAACTGGTTACCGAAATTGCCACTCAAGGTGATTTTAACGTGCTCGGTTTTGAATCGCTGACCCGTTGCCCAATCGATGTGCGAGCCATCAACGTCAACATGCTGACCAAACCGGAACTGAGCTGGCTGAATGACTACCACGCCAAAGTATGGAACGAAGTCAGCCCGCTGGTGGAAGGCGACGTTCAAGCCTGGTTGCGTCAAGCAACGCAACCGATCAGCCACGCTTAAGCGCAAATCTTAATGCTATCAATCCCTTAACGAGCCATCGTTAAGGGATTTTTTGTATCCACTTTCCTCCCTGCCACTTACCCTCTGCTATTTTCATACAATTCTAAAGTTTCCACTTCAAATCAAAAAAAATATTTATCAGTTATCTCGTTGTTTTTAATAAAAATATCAAGCAACAAAAACCAAACAGAACACCAATTGCACAACATTTTAGTTTGAGATCTAACAATTTTTTGTTTAACGTATATTTAACTAATCGTTCAATTAAAAATGATAAGGAGTGCAGATGCCGAAAGTTGGGATGCCCGACATACGCAAACCGCAATTGGTTCAAGCAACCATGGCCGTTATCGAACGAGTGGGATTGCATGCTGCCAGTATTGCGCTGATCAGCCGTGAAGCCGGGGTATCCACCGGCATCATTAACCACTACTTCGGCGGCAAGCATGGTCTGCTAGAAGAAACCATGCGCGCGATTTTGCGTGAACATTCGGTCACCGTCACTCAGGCACTGGCGAAAATCCCGCAGCACGAGCATCAGGCACGGATCAATGCCATCGTGAATGCCAACTTCGAAGGATTTCAGGCAGAAAGTCAGGTGGTTAAAACCTGGCTGGCGTTCTGGTCCTATTCGATGCACGACGCGCAGTTGAACCGCTTACAACGAGTCAACGAACAACGCCTGCTCTCTCACCTTAAAATTGAACTTAAAGCCCTTCTGCCCCGTCACCACGCTCAACAGGTGGCACACGGGATCGCTGCTCTGATCGATGGTATCTGGCTACGCGGTGCGCTGAATCCTGATGGAATCAACGCTCAGCAAGCCCGGTTATTGATAAACGATTACTTAGAAATACAACTGGCGCAGCATGCGCTGACGACAACCAGCTAGGTCTTCAAATGGAAAAAGCATCACTTTATATCGATGGCGCGTTAAAACACGCGTCATCCGGGGAAACCTTTACCTCATACAACCCGGCCACCGGCGAACCGCTTGCGGTTTTGGGTCTTGCGAGTGCTCAGGATGTGCAGGACGCGATTGATTCTGCGCAGCGCGGTTTCGCGATTTGGTCAGCAATGACCGCAGTCGAACGCAGCCGTATTCTGCTCAAAGCAGTCGCCATATTGCGTGAACGCAACGACGAACTGGCGCTACTGGAAGTACTCGATACCGGTAAGCCGATTCAGGAAGCAGATTGCGTTGATATCGCCACCGGCGCTGACGTCATCGAATACTTCGCTGGCCTCGCTCCTGCCTTGCAAGGCGAGCAACAGCCGCTCTCCGCCAGCCAGTTTTTCTACACCCGCAAAGAGCCGTTAGGCATCTGCGCCGGGATTGGTGCGTGGAACTACCCGATGCAAATCGCGATGTGGAAATCGGCCCCGGCTCTGGCCGCGGGGAATGCAATGATTTTTAAACCGTCCGAAGAAACGCCGCTCAGCGCATTGAAACTGGCGGAAATCTTCACCGAAGCGGGCCTGCCGGATGGTGTGTTTAACGTCGTGCAAGGCGATGGCCGCGTCGGCCAGATGCTGACCGCGCACCCGGCGATTGCCAAAGTTTCCTTCACGGGTGAAACCGGCACAGGTAAAGCTGTGATGGCGGACAGCGCGCGCACACTCAAATCCGTCACCATGGAGCTTGGCGGCAAGTCACCACTGCTGGTGTTCGATGATGCCAAGCTGGATCAGGCGGTTTCCGCAACGATAACCGCCAACTTCTACACCCAAGGCGAAGTGTGTACTAACGGTACCCGTGTTTATGTGCATGAAAACCTTTACGACGCATTCATCGATCAGCTGAAGCGTCGCACTGAAAAACTGATCGTGGGCGATCCGCAAGATCCGAACACACAGATTGGTGCGCTGATTTCCAAAAACCACATGCACAAAGTGCTGGCCGCTATCGACAGCGCCAAAACAAGCGGTGCCAAACTGCTGACCGGCGGCTATCAGGTGACGGACAACGGACTGGCTAACGGTAACTTCGTTGCGCCGACGGTGTTCGTCGACTGCGACGAAGCGATGAGTTTTGTGCAGCAGGAAATCTTTGGTCCGGTGATGGCCGTCATGAAGTTCAGCGACGAGCAGGAGGTCATCCAGCGCGCCAACAACACGCACTATGGTTTAGCCGCAGGCGTGTTCACTCAGAACCTGTCGCGCGCGCACCGTGTCATCCACCAGCTGCAAGCGGGTATTTGCTGGATTAACACCTGGGGAGACTCTCCGGCTCCGATGCCTGTTGGCGGTTTTAAGCTCTCCGGTGTCGGTCGTGAAAACGGCATCGAAACGCTAAACCATTACACTCAGACAAAAAGTGTGTTGGTGGAACTGGATGATTTCGTCGGTCCGTATGCGTAAGGAGACAGCATGAAACAACACTTTGACTACATCATCATCGGTGCGGGCTCGGCAGGTTGTGTGCTGGCCGATCGTCTGACGGAAAGTGATGAACACTCAGTGCTGCTGCTCGAAGCCGGCGGCAGTGACAAAAGCATCTTCATTCAGATGCCCACCGCGCTCTCTTACCCGATGAACAGCGACAAATACGCCTGGCAATTTGAATCACTGCCAGAGCCCGGCCTCGATGGCCGCGCCCTGCACTGCCCGCGTGGCAAAGTGCTCGGCGGCAGTTCTTCAATCAACGGCATGGTTTATGTCCGAGGCCACGCCTGCGACTTTGATGAGTGGCAACAGCAAGGTGCTACAGGCTGGGATTACGCGTCGTGCTTGCCGTATTTCAGACGAGCTGAACGCTGGAGCGGCGGCGCGGATGAATACCGTGGCGGCGATGGCCCACTGGCGACCTGCAACGGCAACGACATGAGGCTCAACCCGCTCTATCAGGCGTTCATCGACGCCGGTCAGCAGGCGGGTTACCCGCAAACTGACGACTACAACGGTTACCAGCAAGAAGGCTTTGGCCCGATGCACATGACCGTCGACCACGGCGTACGCGCCTCCACCGCCAACGCTTACCTGCGCCGCGCGCTCAAACGCAACAACCTGACCCTGCTGAAAGGTGTGCTGAGCCGCAAGGTGGTGCTGCAAAACAAGCGCGCAATTGGTGTCGAGTTTGAACGCAACGGCCAGATTCAGGTGGCATTTGCCAACCGTGAAGTGGTCTCTTGCGCCGGATCGATCGGCTCTCCGCAACTGCTGCAACTTTCCGGCATTGGTCCGCGTGACGTACTGGAAAATGCCGGCGTTGAAGTACAACACGAACTGCCCGGTGTGGGCGAAAACTTGCAGGATCATCTGGAGATTTATTTCCAGTATCGCTGCCAACAACCGATCACACTGAACAGTAAGCTGGGTTTGCTCAGTAAAGGCATGATTGGTGCCGAATGGATACTGACCAAACGTGGCTTGGGCGCCACCAACCATTTTGAGTCCTGTGCGTTTATTCGCTCTCGCGCCGGACTCAAGTGGCCCAACATTCAATACCACTTTTTACCAGCTGCTATGCGCTATGACGGACGAACCGCGTTCGACGGCCATGGTTTTCAGGTCCATGTCGGCCCGAACAAACCATTAAGCCGTGGTCGTATCTGGATTCGTTCCGCCGATCCCAAGCACAAACCAGCCATTTTGTTCCGTTACCTTTCCGAGCAGCAGGATATTCAGGATTGGCGTGATTGCATTCGCCTCACGCGTGAAATTCTGGCTCAACCTGCTTTGGATAGTTATCGCGGTGACGAAATTCAACCCAGTCTGGCGGTCAGCAGTGACGCTGACATCGACGCCTGGGTGAAACAAAACGTAGAAAGTGCCTATCACCCGTCGTGCAGCTGCAAAATGGGCGCCGACGACGATGCGATGGCCGTACTCGATAGCGCTTGCCGGGTACGGGGAATTGAGGGGCTGCGAGTGGTGGATTCGTCCGTTTTTCCAACCATTCCAAACGGCAATTTAAACGCGCCGACCATTATGGTCGCCGAGCGCGCCGCAGACCTTCTGTTGGGTAAAGCACTGCTTGCCCCAAGCGAAGCCCCTGTGTGGATCGCACCGCAATGGCAGACCCAACAACGAGAAACCGCGCCAAAACGTGCGCTGGATACTCAACCGTCTGTGGAATTGATAACAAAATAAGGAAATACCCATGCGTAAAGTCATGACCTTCACGGCAGCCACGCTGCTCTCACTCAACGCCTACGCCAACAGCTGTAGCACCGTTCGCTTCGCCGACGTCGGCTGGACCGACATTACGGCCACCACCGCAGTGACAACGGAACTGCTGCATGGTCTCGGCTATCAGACCAAAACCGACCTGTTGTCCGTACCGGTCACCTACTCATCGATGGCGAACGGCGACATTGATGTCTTTCTCGGTAACTGGATGCCGACTATGGAAGGCGACATTGCCAAGTACCGTGACTCTGGCACAGTAGACACGCTGCGCGCCAATCTCGAAGGCGCCAAATACACGCTGGCGGTACCGAAATACGTGTATGACGCCGGGGTGAAATCGTTCGCTGATCTGGCCAAACACGCAGAAGAGTTCAGGCACCGTATTTACGGCATCGAACCGGGTAACGATGGCAATCGCCTGATTCAGTCGATGATCGACAAGAACGCTTTTGACCTTAAATCATTCGATCTGGTTGAATCGAGCGAAGCCGGTATGGTGTCGCAGGTGAAACGCGCCGTGCGCCGACACGAGTGGATCGCCTTCCTCGGTTGGGCGCCACACCCAATGAACAGCAACGTTGAGATGGAGTATCTCAGCGGCGGTGACGATTTCTTCGGCCCGAACTACGGCGGGGCCAACGTGTATACCAACGTGCGTCAGGACTACGTTTCACAATGTCCGAATGTCGGCCAGTTGCTCAACAACCTCTCTTTCAATCTGGAGATGGAAAATGCGTTGATGGAGGCGATCCTCAACCAAGGTCAGCAACCATCGAAGGCGGCCAAAGCGTGGTTGCGTGAGCACCCGGAAGTATTGTCAAAGTGGCTCAACAAGGTAACCACACTCAATGGCAAACCTGCTGAGCAAGCCATCAAAGACTACCTCAACTCAGACGTTTAACTCGGAACAGGTGGAGTTCCACTCCACCTTTCTTAAGGGACTTATCAAACTATGATTAGCGATCACAAAATTCCGTTAGGCAGTTGGATGGAAACCGGGGTCGACTGGCTGACTCTGCACGCGTCCGGCTTCTTCGACGCCATCTCATTTCTGCTCGAGAGCATCATCATGGTGCTGGTCGATGTCTTCAAATGGTTTCCTCCAGCAGTACCGATCATGGTCACCGCCGCTCTCGCCTGGTGGCTGCACCGCAGTCTGTCACTGGTCATTTTTATCATCGCGGCGCTGCTGCTGATTCTCAACCTGGGCTACTGGCAGGAAATGCTGGAAACTTTTGTTTTGGTGTTTGCCGCGACAACGATTTCCGTATTAATTGGCGTACCTCTGGGCATCATGGCCGCGCACCGACCTTGGATGTACACCGTGATGCGCCCGATTCTCGATTTGATGCAAACGGTACCGACCTTCGTGTATCTGATTCCAACTCTGGTGCTATTCGGCCTTGGTATCGTACCGGGTCTGATCTCCACCATTATCTTTGCTATCGCTGCACCGATTCGCCTGACCTATCTCGGCGTGACTCGCGTGCCGGAAGAACTGATTGAAGCGGGTAAAGCGTTTGGTGCAAGCGATATGAAATTGCTGTTCAAAGTCGAATTGCCGGCCGCATTACCCAGCATCATGGCGGGCGTGACTCAGTGCATCATGTTGTCGTTATCGATGGTGGTCATTGCTGCTCTAGTCGGTGCCGATGGTTTAGGTAAACCGGTAATTCGCGCGCTCAACACCGTCAATATTTCACAGGGATTTGAGGCTGGGCTGGCGATTGTTCTGGTCGCGATCATTCTCGACCGTTTATGCAAAGCACCCAATAGCAAGGAGGTGTCGTAATGAACGCTATCAGTATTGAAAATCTGGATGTGGTGTTTGGTGCCAACACAGCACCCGCTCTCGACCTGCTGGACCAAGGCAAAAGTCGTCAGCAAATCATCGACGAAACAGGATTAGTCGTGGGTGTGGATAATGTCAGCTTGAATGTTCGACAAGGTGAAATCTGCGTGTTGATGGGCTTGTCAGGATCGGGAAAATCCAGCCTGCTGCGAGCTGTGAATGGCCTCAACCCGATTACGCGTGGCGCCCTGAAAATACAGGATGGCGACAATTGTGTCGACCTTGCGCACTGCGATGAAGCAACCTTACGTCACCTGCGTACCGATAAAGTCTCGATGGTCTTTCAGAAGTTCGCGCTGATGCCGTGGCTGAATGTGCTGGATAACGTGGCATTTGGTCTGGAGATGCAAGGCATCGGTAAAAGCGAACGCCGCCAGCGCGCACGTGAAAAGCTGGCCATGGTCGGCTTGTCGGAATGGGAGAAGAAATTTCCCCATGAGTTATCCGGCGGTATGCAGCAGCGCGTCGGTCTGGCCCGCGCCTTTGCGATGGACAGCGATATTTTGTTGATGGATGAACCGTTTTCCGCCCTCGACCCGCTGATTCGCAGCCAACTGCAGGATGAATTGTTAAGCCTGCAACAACAGCTCAATAAGACCATCGTATTCGTCAGCCACGATCTGGATGAAGCGCTTAAGATTGGCTCACGCATTGCAATCATGGAATCAGGCAAACTGATTCAGTATGGTAAACCGGAAGAGATTGTCCTGACGCCAAAAACGCAATACGTACAGGACTTTGTTGCCCACACAAATCCGCTCAACGTTCTGAAAGGTCGCTCGCTGATGAACAGCTGTGACGACCTCATTCAAGACAACGGTCGCTGGCAAATCTGTCAGCAGTCGAATGTGTGGGTTGAACAGCGCGAGCAGCAATGGGTCGTGTCTGGTGATACGCCATTGAAGCTGATTCAATGGCACGCCGAGATGCAGCATCATCAGCTGAGCCAACAATCTTTGGTCATGGCCAGTCCGGATATCGATATGCGTGATGCAATTGAAATTCGCTACCACACTGGCAACCCGATTCTGCTGATGGAGAACAATCGTCTGGTGGGTACCTTGAGCGATCACGACTTCTATCACGCGTTGCTTGGAAAGTATCATCAGGCTCAAGCAGCTTGAATCCAATGAAAATATTTCGCTGCGCCAGATAAAATAAAGGCGACCAAAAGGTCGCCTTTATGTGTTTCACGTGAAACATTATCACCGCTTAGCCAGAGTAAACGGCATGCCAATCGTGCCAAACCGCTTCCAAACCCTTGGCTTTGATTACCTGCTCAACTTGCCAGGCAGGACGCTCATCGCTGGTCGCAAACTGCTCCAGTTCGGCTTTCGGATCAGCATAACCGCCCGGCTGAGTTTTCGATGCCGCCGACATACTGGTGATACCCAACATCGCCACGTTATCGCGAAACTGTGGCGTCTCACGGGTCGACAATGACAGCTCCACTTCCGAGTTCAACAGACGAAACGCGCAAATCAACTGCACCAGTTGTTTGTCACTCATGACCGATTTCGGCTGTAGTGCCCCTTCACAGGGCCGCAAACGCGGGAACGAAATCGAATAACGCGATTGCCAATAAGTCTTCTCCAAGTAGTGAAGATGCTCAGCAACGTAGACGCAGTCGGTGCGCCAGTCCTCCAAACCGATCAGTGCCCCTAAGCCAATTTTATCGATCCCTGCTTTGGCCAATCTGTCTGGTGTGTCGAGACGAAAATCAAAATCCATCTTGTTGCCACGTAAATGATGCTGCGCATACGTCGATGGATGATACGTCTCCTGATACACCATTACTGCGTCGAGCCCTAAGGTTTTCAGCTCAGCGTACTCTTCCTGCTTCAGCGGTTGCACTTCCATCGCCAGATAATGGAACGACTGCTTGATCACGGGCAGCATCTGGCGAAAGTAGTTCATACCAACTTTGGTTTCATGCTCACCAGTAACGAGCAGCACACTGTCGAACTTCATCTGTTTGATCGCCGCAATCTCCTTCTCCACTTCCGCTTGTGTCAAGGTTTTACGTTTGATGCGGTTCTCCATGGAAAAACCGCAATACGTGCAGGCGTTGGCACACAGGTTAGACAGATAGAGCGGAATGTAAAACGACATGGTGTTGCCAAAGCGGCGACGAGTCGCCTGATAAGACAGTTGCGCCATTTGTTCCAGATACGCTTCACCAGCCGGAGAAATCAGAGCCTTGAAGTCCTCCACGTCGCGTTTGCTTTTCGCCAGTGCTCGCTCAACGTCAGCCGCGGTTTTGCCGTACACCGACAACTTAATGTCATCCCAATCAAGTTGGTTGAATCGTTGTACAAAGCTCATCGTTAACCATCCAGAAATGCAGTGAACGGACTCGATGCGGCAGCGTGTTGGTGTTGCGCCGCCAGACCAGATTCATAAGCCAGTCGCCCCGCTTCCACTGCGAGCTTGAAGGCACGCGCCATCGCAATCGGGTCGCGCGCAGTAGCGATAGCGGTATTCACCAGCACGGCGTCAGCACCCATCTCCATCGCCAGCGCCGCATCCGAAGGTGCGCCAATGCCGGCATCGACAATCACTGGCACGTTCGCCTGGTCGATGATGATTTCTAGAAAGGTCTTTGAACTCAGCCCCTGATTGGTGCCAATCGGAGCACCGAGCGGCATGACCGCAGCGCAGCCCACCTCTTCAAGCCTCTTACACAGTACCGGATCGGCATGGCAATACGGCAGCACGGTAAAGCCATCTTTCACCAACTGCTCCGCCGCTTTCAACGTTTCGATCGGGTCAGGCATCAGGTATTTCGGGTCTGGGTGGATTTCCAGTTTGAGCCACGACGTCCCCAATGCTTCACGAGCTAAGTGCGCAGCAAAAACCGCATCGCGCGCTGTTTTCGCCCCCGAGGTGTTCGGTAATAAATGAATCCCCGCTTCAATCAACGGAGCCAAAATATCATCATCACGTTCGGCTAAATCGACGCGCTTAAGCGCCATCGTGACCAGCTCAGATTCACAATGACGAATAGCGTCGGCCATCAGATGACGATTGGCAAATTTGCCCGTCCCGGTTAAAAGGCGGGAACGAAAAGTTTTATCAGCTATGGTTAACATGGCGTTCAGCCTCCTGCAATCGCCTGAAAAAGAGAAATGTGGTCACCGTCGTTGAGCACCATTTGGTGCCATAAACCACGAGGAATAACCTGATCGTTAATCGCAAACACGCAGCCTTGCACGGGTAGTTCAAGCTGAGTTTGCACATTCGCCAAGGTGCTACCGGCTTGCGCGGAGTGCGGCTGCGTGTTGATGTGAATCGTGATGGTCATAACACGTCCTCATTGATTGGGGATGCCAGGTTCGTGGTTTGATGGTCGGATTGAGACGCGCTGCAAACCGAGCAATCGGGGTCATTCAGCAAGCGCCACTTTTGCCACTGCATGGTAAAGCCATCAAAACGCATCACCTGATGAGATTGGAAGTTGCTGAGTTGCAGCAGCCATTGCATCGCCATCAGCGCCTGAAGGTTGCCGATGGAACCTACCACAGGCCCCATCACACCTAGATCGGTGCAACGCCCTGTGGTTGGCGTCACATCATCCGGCACCAAGCAGCGATAGCAACCTAGAGGCTGATGGGCAAAATCAAACGCCACCAACTGACCTTCCCAGCCAATCGCCGAACCCGAGATCAGTGGCTTGCGCGCAGAAAAACAGGCGGCGTTGATCGCATGACGCGTTTCCAGATTGTCACAGCAATCCAGCACGATATCAGCTTGACTGACTTCCAAGCTCAGTACATTACTGTCCATTCTGCGCTGCACGGTTCTGACCCGGCATTCAGGATTGATGGCTGCCAGCGTTTGTGCCAAGGCGACGACTTTCGGTTGCTTGAGCTGAGTTACACGATACGCCAATTGGCGATGCAAATTGGACAGCTCAACGCAATCGTCATCGGCAATCACCAGATGGCCGACACCGGCTGCCACCAAATATTGCGCCGCGGCGGTGCCTAAACCGCCACAACCGACGACCAAGACTCGGCCATTGAGTAGCTTTTGTTGACCACGCTCGCCAATCTCAGTCAACGAAATCTGGCGCTGATACCGTACAAATTGTTCATCCGACAACATTACTGCGCTCCTTAGCCGACGCCAGCGACGACGCTAAGATATGCTGCAACGTGTCGACAGCCGCGGCCACGTTCTTTGCCTCAGTGATGGCTCTCACCACCGCAATGCTGCTTACTCCGCACGCCAGAACTTGCTCAGCATTGAGCGCATCAATCCCACCTATCGCCACACTGGGCACACCAACTGCGTCGCCATAAGGCATCGAATCAAGCAGTCGCTGATACAACGCCAAGCGCACCAGTCCCTGCGGTTTAGAAGGCATCTGTTTAGTGGTTGTCGGGAAAATATGACCTAAGGCAATATAGCTCGGCGCCAATTGGTGAATGCGCAGCAATTCAAAGTAACCGTGGGTGGATAAACCCAGTCGAAGGTTATTCTCCAATAGCACATTCAAATCGACCGTCTGCAGATCTTCCTGCCCCAGATGCACGCCGTAAGCACCATGTTTTGCCGCCAGTTGCCAATAATCATTAATGAATACCTGCGCCCCGAACTCGCGGCCAAGACGAATGGCTTCAATCACCTGCTGTTCCAAGTCGGTTTGATGCGGGTCTTTGATGCGCAGTTGAATGGTGGTGATACCCAGCGGTAATAGCTGCGCGATCCAGCGGACATCATCCACCACCGGGTAAACACCCAGTGATTCCGGAGTCAGGGTTGGAAAAGCGGAAAGGTTGGCTTGGGTTTGTGGTTGAGGAAAGTGTCGGTAGTCGCATGGCCATGTTTCACGTGAAACATTCAAGGCTGCTCGACTCAAAACCAAAGCATCTTCGATAGGGAAATCAAGACTCAAGCACGCCAGCACCCATGCTAAATGACGCCAACAGTCGGCAGGTTCCAGCGTTTTAACCTGAAGCAGGCGACGGACTTCGTCTGAATGTTGCCAACGATCAATAACACGGCCTTGGTGCGGCTCTTCGCCAATAAAAATCCAACCATCATGCACGTGAATGGCAGGCAAATCTTTGGCCGCAGCACCATAGTGCAGCACCCAATCCGCATCAGGTTGAACGTGAGTAAACCAATTACAGGACAAACTGAGAGTCGTGTCGCCAACAAGTTGCAAATAAGGAGTTGGGCTCACGCCCAACTCGATATGTCCAATCGCAAAGCCCTGTTGTTCGGCGAGCAATAGCACCCGCTGCACTTCTCCCGTCAGTTCAATACACTGAGATGGGATAAGTAATTTCACAATTTATTCCTCAGTCACTGTCTCTGCAGACGCAACCGCTGGGTGATAAAGTTCGGATCCTGAGGCTAAGAACTCCTGAGACTTCTGGCGCATGCCTTCGAGCGGATCGTCGAGCATCTTGACCTGAATGGCTTGTTCGCCGGTGGCCATGTCGGTGTTGGCGTACGTGCGGCGCACTTCCTGCGAGATTTTCATCGAACAGAATTTCGGACCACACATCGAACAGAAATGCGCGACCTTGCCTGACTCCTGCGGCAACGTTTCATCGTGGAACGCACGCGCAGTCACCGGATCCAGCGACAGGTTAAACTGGTCTTCCCAGCGGAATTCAAAGCGCGCTTTAGACAGCGCGTTGTCGCGAATCTGCGCGCCAGGATGCCCTTTGGCCAAGTCAGCCGCATGGGCAGCGAGCTTGTAGGTGATAAGCCCGGTTTTTACATCTTCCTTATTCGGCAACCCTAAGTGCTCTTTAGGTGTCACGTAGCACAGCATGGCACAACCAAACCAACCGATCATCGCGGCACCAATGCCGGAAGTGATGTGGTCATAACCCGGAGCAACATCGGTAGTTAATGGGCCTAAAGTGTAGAATGGTGCTTCATGGCAATGTTCCAGCTGCTCATCCATGTTGGCTTTAATCATGTGCATTGGCACGTGCCCTGGGCCTTCAATCATCACCTGCACATCGTATTCCCACGCCACTTTAGTCAGTTCGCCCAATGTTCTCAATTCGGCAAACTGCGCTTCATCGTTAGCATCAGCAATCGAACCCGGACGCAGGCCATCGCCCAGCGACAGTGCCACGTCATACTTCGCACAAATCTCGCAGATTTCACGGAAGTGAGTGTAAAGGAAGTTTTCTTGATGATGAGCCAGACACCATTTAGCGATAATAGAACCGCCGCGTGAAACAATACCCGTCACTCGCTTCGCAGTCATCGGCACGTAGCGCAGCAGCAGGCCGGCGTGAATGGTGAAGTAATCCACACCCTGCTCTGCCTGTTCCAACAACGTATCGCGCATCACTTCCCAGGTCAGGTTCTCGGCAATACCATTCACTTTTTCCAATGCTTGATACATGGGTACCGTACCAATCGGCACGGGGCTATTGCGCAGAATCCATTCACGCGTTTCGTGGATATTACGCCCGGTCGACAGATCCATTACGGTATCGCCGCCCCAACGGGTTGCCCAAACCAGTTTTTCAACTTCCTCTTCAATTGACGAACTCACTGAGGAGTTACCGATGTTCGCATTCACCTTCACTAAGAAGTTGCGACCGATAATCATCGGTTCCGATTCAGGATGGTTGATGTTGCATGGAATGATTGCGCGACCTTCGGCGACCTCCTGACGAACAAATTCGGGTGTAATGTCTTTTGGCAGGTTGGCACCAAAGTTTTGTCCCGGATGTTGACGGTTCAACTGCTCGTCTTGGTAACGACGACGGCCCATGTTTTCGCGCAGCGCAATGTATTCCATTTCTGGAGTGATCATTCCCTGACGCGCGTAGTGAAGCTGAGTCACGCGGCGGCCCGCCTTAGCACGGCGAATGATTGGCAGGTTACCGTAACGCAGTTCATCCAGTGTATGGTCAGCCAGACGCTCACGTGCGTACTCCGAGCTCATTCCCGCGAGAACTTCGGTATCCTCACGCTCCATAACCCACTGTTCACGCAGCTTAGGCAGCCCCTGATAGAGGTCGATGGTGTAATCAGGATCAGTGTACACACCAGAAGTGTCATACACGCACACTGGTTCATTCGGTTCGTAAACGGGCGCTTCCTTTGTGCCGCCAATCAGGCTATCGGCGAGAGAGATTTCGCGCATTGGCACGCGGATATCATCGCGCGAACCAGTCAGGTAGGTTTTCTTTGAATTTGGGTACGGCTGTACCGAGAGGGTTTCAATAAACTGTTTGGCTTCCAGTCTCGCTTGTTTGCGATTCGACATAGCATTTTCCTTTATTAGGATTTTAGGGATAAATGCTTGGCGGAAAGATGCGACAAGAGGTGATCAGACAGATCTTGGAACTGAAGATACGACGATCCACAGATCGCCAGAGATTGTCTTCTCTTGTTCCCTTCGCAGGTTCTAACCTGATCAGGTTCAACGGATCCCGAATAAACGGTCTCAGCCTTATGGCACTCCGACAAGTGAAGTCATTATAGAGAAGTCATTTCGCTAAACAAGCAGAAAAGTAGAGTTTTTAATCAGCCTCGAATCAACCATTGATACGCAACCCAGGCAGCAGAAATACTCAACAGTACATTGAGCAGTACGTTAAGCCCCATCTTAAAAAAAGCACCTTGTTGCATAAGAAGTACGTTATCCATCGAGAACGTTGAAAACGTCGTTAACGCACCAAGGAATCCCAGACCGACAATCTGACGCCAAGGATAAGGAGCTAACCATTCATTCTCAAAGGCTGCGATTAAGAGTCCCATGATAAAAGAACCGACGATGTTAACGGTCAACGTACCGTATGGAAAACTGCGCCCAAATAGCGTCACACACCATTCAGAGACCAAATAGCGTGAGCAAGCACCAATTGCTCCACCGATTGCAATCAAACCTAAAATTGCCAACTGCCCCATGTACCCTCCCAATTTGTTGCAATCATTGTAATGGCTCACCGTCTAAAAATGAGCCACAACGAGTAAAAAAATAGTTTTCAATAACAGCAATTAGCCTGCCAAAGTGAGGATAAATACAAACGTTACAGGAGTCACTTATTCAAGCAACTTCGATAAAGCCCATCAAGCCCGTTTTCATATGCTCAATAACATGACAGTGATACATCCATCGACCTGGGTTGTCAGCGACAAACGCCGCTTTGGCACTGCCATTTTTACCCAGCAATACGGTATCGGTATGGAATGGCTTTTCCAGCGTTTTTCCATCAAGTTCAAGCACGGTAAAAGTGTGGCCATGCAGATGGATAGGATGGTGATACTGAGTAACATTACGCAGATTGAAAATATAGGTTTTCCCCAACTCCAGCTTTGCCAATGGCTCTGGAATATGGCCAGCACTCATACCTTCCCAAGCCCGTTTATTGACCAGCCAAAAATTCGGCACAGCATGGCCACTCTTATCCGCAGGAGTCACGGCTCCTTCCCATTCAAACACAAAGTCGATTTCCTGCGCCTGATAGAGCTTCACGGGTGCAATAGGATTTAACGGCAGCGATGGGATAGATTTATCACTCGCGAGCCAGGACTCCTCACTGAGGAATTCGCACAGAGGAAAGGCAAACTTACCCTTCATTTGACGCACATAAACCTTATCGCCAGCTTTTGGCGCGATAAAGGCGATATCCAAACGCATTCCCGGGCCTATCTTATGCTGTGTTAGCTGATATGGTGTTTCGATCGGGTTGCCATCAATAGCAATCACCCAAGCGTCAACACCTTCAACAGCGATCGGATAGGTAATAGTGTTATCCACGTTGGCGATGCGAGCTCTCACCGTCGCATTCTGTTTAATTGTGTACTGCGGATTGTGCTTACCATTGACCGTACCCCATTCACCTGGTGTACCCATACGTGCACTGTAACGAGGGATCATTAAATCCTTCCATTGGCCTTTTTTATCAAGATGCCAGTGTTTAAGCATGAGCGCATGCTCTTCATCAAATACAACAGGTTCAGTTTCTTCAACGATGATCAGACCAACCAAGCCCATTCCAAGCTGTTTGACGCTGTTCATATGCGGGTGATACCAAAAGGTCCCGGCATCCGGTGGTGTAAACTCGTAAGTAAAGCTCTCACCGGGCATGATAGGAGGTTGACTAAGGAAAGGAACCCCATCCATCGCGACAGGAATACGCAGGCCATGCCAGTGTATCGTGGTCGGCTCATCCAGCTTATTGGTGAAGTGAATCGTCACCTTCCGCCCCTGGCGGCAACGTATCGTAGGAGCCGGAATAGAACCGTTGAAGCCCAGAACTGATGTAGAGTAACCCGGAACCAGCGATGCTTGTGCCGGCTCAGCCGTCAACTGATAAACATATTCGTCCTCTTCCGATGTCAGTTTAAGCAATGAACACGCAGGTAAAGCGGCGCTAACACCCAACGCAGAACCCAATTTTAAGAAATGACGACGAGAAAGATCCATAATCAGTCCTGATAACAATATTTTCTGGATTGGTAATAAAACTGATTCGCAACAAAATGTAAATGATGCGTTGTTGAAATAGAGAAGGAAAACCAAGTAAACCGGATTTTCCACCTTATTTAGAGATTGATAAGCAATAAAAAAGGCTCCAGCAATCGCTGGAGCCTTTAATAATGGCAGGGGTGGAGAGATTCGAACTCCCAACACGCGGATTTGGAATCCGCTGCTCTGCCAATTGGAGCTACACCCCTAAATTTTGGTCTTCTAGATTGAAGAAAACCCCAGCATTGCTGCTGAGGTCTTAAATAAGTGGCGGAGCGGACGGGACTCGAACCCGCGACCCCCGGCGTGACAGGCCGGTATTCTAACCAACTGAACTACCGCTCCGCACTGGTTAGACTCAAGAGTCTAAATTTAAAGCCTGGCGATGTTCTACTCTCACATGGGGAGACCCCACACTACCATCGACGCTGTTTCGTTTCACTTCTGAGTTCGGAATGGGATCAGGTGGGTCCAAAACGCTATGGTCGCCAAGCAAATTCTTAAAATTCGGAAAGCTGTTTTTCGTTCTCTCAACACATTCTTATGCGCTTAGCTTTGAGTCCACTACAAAACCCCTTGGGTGTTGTATGGTTAAGCCTCACGGGCAATTAGTACAGGTTAGCTCAACGCCTCACAACGCTTACACACCCTGCCTATCAACGTTCTAGTCTCGAACAACCCTTTAGGATACTTAAAGTATCAGGGAAGACTCATCTCAGGGCTCGCTTCCCGCTTAGATGCTTTCAGCGGTTATCGATTCCGAACTTAGCTACCGGGCAATGCGTCTGGCGACACAACCCGAACACCAGAGGTTCGTCCACTCCGGTCCTCTCGTACTAGGAGCAGCCCCCTTCAATCTTCCAACGCCCACGGCAGATAGGGACCGAACTGTCTCACGACGTTCTAAACCCAGCTCGCGTACCACTTTAAATGGCGAACAGCCATACCCTTGGGACCGACTTCAGCCCCAGGATGTGATGAGCCGACATCGAGGTGCCAAACACCGCCGTCGATATGAACTCTTGGGCGGTATCAGCCTGTTATCCCCGGAGTACCTTTTATCCGTTGAGCGATGGCCCTTCCATACAGAACCACCGGATCACTATGACCTGCTTTCGCACCTGCTCGAACCGTCATTCTCGCAGTTAAGCGGGCTTATGCCATTGCACTAACCTCACGATGTCCAACCGTGATTAGCCCACCTTCGTGCTCCTCCGTTACTCTTTGGGAGGAGACCGCCCCAGTCAAACTACCCACCAGGCACTGTCCTCACCCCGGATAACGGGGCTAAGTTAGAACATCAAACATACAAGGGTGGTATTTCAAGGACGGCTCCAACGCAACTAGCGTCACGTCTTCAAAGCCTCCCACCTATCCTACACATGTAGGTTCAATGTTCAGTGCCAAGCTGTAGTAAAGGTTCACGGGGTCTTTCCGTCTAGCCGCGGGTACACTGCATCTTCACAGCGATTTCAATTTCACTGAGTCTCGGGTGGAGACAGCGTGGCCATCATTACGCCATTCGTGCAGGTCGGAACTTACCCGACAAGGAATTTCGCTACCTTAGGACCGTTATAGTTACGGCCGCCGTTTACCGGGGCTTCGATCAAGAGCTTCGCTTACGCTAACCCCATCAATTAACCTTCCGGCACCGGGCAGGCGTCACACCGTATACGTCATCTTACGATTTTGCACAGTGCTGTGTTTTTAATAAACAGTTGCAGCCACCTGGTATCTGCGACTCTCATCAGCTCCATCCGCGAGGGACTTCACCATCAAGAGCGTACCTTCTCCCGAAGTTACGGTACCATTTTGCCTAGTTCCTTCACCCGAGTTCTCTCAAGCGCCTTGGTATTCTCTACCCGACCACCTGTGTCGGTTTGGGGTACGATTCCTTACAATCTGAAGCTTAGAGGCTTTTCCTGGAAGCATGGCATCAATGACTTCACTACCGTAGTAGCTCGACGTCGTGTCTCAGCCTTAGAGAGAGCCGGATTTACCTAACCCTCAAGCCTACGCACTTGAACCTGGACAACCGTCGCCAGGCCCACCTAGCCTTCTCCGTCCCCCCATCGCAATTGTAAGAAGTACGGGAATATTAACCCGTTTCCCATCGACTACGCCTTTCGGCCTCGCCTTAGGGGTCGACTTACCCTGCCCCGATTAACGTTGGACAGGAACCCTTGGTCTTCCGGCGGGGAGGTTTTTCACCCCCCTTGTCGTTACTCATGTCAGCATTCGCACTTCTGATACCTCCAGCATGCTTTACAACACACCTTCAACGGCTTACAGAACGCTCCCCTACCCAATACGATAAATCGCATTGCCGCAGCTTCGGTTTACAGCTTAGCCCCGTTACATCTTCCGCGCAGGCCGACTCGACTAGTGAGCTATTACGCTTTCTTTAAATGATGGCTGCTTCTAAGCCAACATCCTAGCTGTCTGAGCCTTCCCACATCGTTTCCCACTTAGCTGTAATTTGGGACCTTAGCTGGCGGTCTGGGTTGTTTCCCTCTCCACGACGGACGTTAGCACCCGCCGTGTGTCTCCCGGATAGTACTTACTGGTATTCGGAGTTTGCAAAGGGTTGGTAAGTCGGGATGACCCCCTAGCCTTAACAGTGCTCTACCCCCAGTAGTATTCGTCCGAGGCGCTACCTAAATAGCTTTCGGGGAGAACCAGCTATCTCCGAGTTTGATTGGCCTTTCACCCCTAGCCACAAGTCATCCGCTAATTTTTCAACATTAGTCGGTTCGGTCCTCCAGTTGATGTTACTCAACCTTCAACCTGCCCATGGCTAGATCACCCGGTTTCGGGTCTATATCCAGAGACTGAACGCCCAGTTAAGACTCGGTTTCCCTACGGCTCCCCTAAATGGTTAACCTTGCCACTGAATATAAGTCGCTGACCCATTATACAAAAGGTACGCAGTCACCCCACGAAGAGGCTCCTACTGCTTGTACGTACACGGTTTCAGGTTCTATTTCACTCCCCTCACAGGGGTTCTTTTCGCCTTTCCCTCACGGTACTGGTTCACTATCGGTCAGTCAGGAGTATTTAGCCTTGGAGGATGGTCCCCCCATATTCAGACAGGATAACACGTGTCCCGCCCTACTCGATTTCACTGAACATGCGCTGTCGGCTACGGGGCTATCACCCTGTTTCGCGGTCCTTTCCAGAACCTTCACCTGACGCATGTAAAGCTTAAGGGCTAATCCAATTTCGCTCGCCGCTACTATCGGAATCTCGGTTGATTTCTTCTCCTCGGGGTACTTAGATGTTTCAGTTCCCCCGGTTCGCTTCATTAACCTATGTATTCAGTTAATGATAACTGCTTATGCAGTTGGGTTTCCCCATTCGGAAATCTCAGACTCAAGTGGCTGTTACTGCCTAATCTGAGCTTATCGCAAGTTACTACGTCCTTCATCGCCTCTGACTGCCAAGGCATCCACCGTGTACGCTTAGTCACTTAACCATACAACCCGAAGGAGTTTCGGGTTGCTGTTAAACAACCTAGGTGTCACACATTTATTTTTCATGAGTGTGTGACTGATTTTGCCGGACTCAATTTGAAGACTTACTGAATCAGTAAGCTTCGATACCAAGCACACTTGAATGTGTTTGTTGGTGTATTCCATTCAGGAATACATTGAGAACTTTACAAACAACAATAAATTGTTGTTTTGTCAGCTTTCCAAATTGTTAAAGAGCAGATTTTCTGATGAAAACCATGTTTAAGAACACTTAAGCAAATGTGCTTAAAGATGGTGGGCGATACCGGGTTCGAACCAGTGACCCCCTGCTTGTAAGGCAGGTGCTCTCCCAACTGAGCTAATCGCCCATTATTCAAGAATGGTGGAGCTAAGCAGGATCGAACTGCTGACCTCCTGCGTGCAAGGCAGGCGCTCTCCCAGCTGAGCTATAGCCCCAGTCTTGAGTTTTAATTCCTAATGGAAGGAATGGTGGGTCGTGCAGGATTCGAACCTGCGACCAATTGATTAAAAGTCAACTGCTCTACCAACTGAGCTAACGACCCGTGGTATCCCGTAGGGGAGTCGAACCCCTGTTACCGCCGTGAAAGGGCGGTGTCCTAGGCCTCTAGACGAACGGGACACTAAGATACTCTTCACATTTAAACCGTATCAATCTGTGTGAACACTCATCGCAATAATCATTCGTATAAGGAGGTGATCCAGCGCCAGGTTCCCCTAGCGCTACCTTGTTACGACTTCACCCCAGTCATGAACCACAAAGTGGCAAGCGTCCTCCCGAAGGTTAAACTACCTGCTTCTTTTGCAGCCCACTCCCATGGTGTGACGGGCGGTGTGTACAAGGCCCGGGAACGTATTCACCGTGACATTCTGATTCACGATTACTAGCGATTCCGACTTCATGGAGTCGAGTTGCAGACTCCAATCCGGACTACGACGCACTTTTTGGGATTCGCTCACTTTCGCAAGTTGGCCGCCCTCTGTATGCGCCATTGTAGCACGTGTGTAGCCCTACTCGTAAGGGCCATGATGACTTGACGTCGTCCCCACCTTCCTCCGGTTTATCACCGGCAGTCTCCCTGGAGTTCCCGACATTACTCGCTGGCAAACAAGGATAAGGGTTGCGCTCGTTGCGGGACTTAACCCAACATTTCACAACACGAGCTGACGACAGCCATGCAGCACCTGTCTCAGAGTTCCCGAAGGCACCAAAGCATCTCTGCTAAGTTCTCTGGATGTCAAGAGTAGGTAAGGTTCTTCGCGTTGCATCGAATTAAACCACATGCTCCACCGCTTGTGCGGGCCCCCGTCAATTCATTTGAGTTTTAATCTTGCGACCGTACTCCCCAGGCGGTCTACTTAACGCGTTAGCTCCGAAAGCCACGGCTCAAGGCCACAACCTCCAAGTAGACATCGTTTACGGCGTGGACTACCAGGGTATCTAATCCTGTTTGCTCCCCACGCTTTCGCATCTGAGTGTCAGTATCTGTCCAGGGGGCCGCCTTCGCCACCGGTATTCCTTCAGATCTCTACGCATTTCACCGCTACACCTGAAATTCTACCCCCCTCTACAGTACTCTAGCCTGCCAGTTTCAAATGCAATTCCGAGGTTGAGCCCCGGGCTTTCACATCTGACTTAACAAACCACCTGCATGCGCTTTACGCCCAGTAATTCCGATTAACGCTCGCACCCTCCGTATTACCGCGGCTGCTGGCACGGAGTTAGCCGGTGCTTCTTCTGCAGCTAACGTCAAAAGATACCGCTATTAACGATACCTCCTTCCTCACTGCTGAAAGTACTTTACAACCCGAAGGCCTTCTTCATACACGCGGCATGGCTGCATCAGGCTTGCGCCCATTGTGCAATATTCCCCACTGCTGCCTCCCGTAGGAGTCTGGACCGTGTCTCAGTTCCAGTGTGGCTGATCATCCTCTCAGACCAGCTAGGGATCGTCGCCTTGGTGAGCCCTTACCTCACCAACTAGCTAATCCCACCTGGGCATATCCTGACGCGAGAGGCCCGAAGGTCCCCCTCTTTGAGCCGAAGCTATCATGCGGTATTAGCCATCGTTTCCAATGGTTATCCCCCACATCAGGGCAATTTCCCAGGCATTACTCACCCGTCCGCCGCTCGCCGCCCAACAAATCCCCCGAAGGTTCAATGTTGTCGCTGCCGCTCGACTTGCATGTGTTAGGCCTGCCGCCAGCGTTCAATCTGAGCCATGATCAAACTCTTCAATTAAAGTTTTGGCTCAATGAATACTGATAACATTACTACGTAATGTTGAATTGACTGTGCTCGATACCGAAGTATCAAATTGGTCACTCACTTCATTGATAAATCTTTTGCGATTATCATCAACGAGTGCCCACACAGATTGATAGGTTTAAGTTGTTAAAGAGCGTTGCTTTTCGAAGCTTTCTTCTCAAAGCGGACGGCCATTTTAGCGAGTTAAGTTTTAGTGTCAACCACTTTTTTTCAAAACTTTTTCATCATATTTGACGAAGCTAAGTGACCAGCTAATCAAGGACTTTTCTGTCGAACCGTTCCCGTGTCAGCGAGGCGGCATTATAGGGAGACCTAGAATTTTGGCAATAGTTTTTGAGGCGAATTTTACGTATTTTTTGTCGTTCGGCTAAAAAAGAGGCAAAAAGCCACAAATCTGCTGGTTTTCTTTACATCTTTTTAAATTTTATCGCGAATTGAGTCACTTTTTCCCAGTTGGTGTACTCCACTTCTTTTGTGGTATCCGTTTCTCCGCCTGTCAGCGTCATGATTAAACGAATCATCATTTTGTCGAAAAAGCGGTATCTAGGGTAATAGAGTGCACCAGCAAACACACCTATCAGTTCCGGCTGCCACGGTGACTTTTTCAAAAACGTCTGTATATAGACACTCCCCTCAGGCGTGTCTTTGCCCTGATCCTCTTTACGAGCGGTCAGATTGACACAAAAGAACGCGGCTTTGCTTTGCTGCAACTGGGTAAGATGACGCGCGATAAACTCATAGAGCTTTTTATTCAGGTGACCATAACGAATGGAAGCCCCAATCAGAACTTTGTCATAAGCGGCCAGATCCAATGAGGCACAATCGTGCAGGTTGCGAATATCACACTCATACCCTTCAAGCTGACCTGCAATGGTACGTATGATTTTTTGCGTTTGCCCTTCCCGGCTGGAATATAATAATAGTGCTTTCACGAATGCTTCCTCAGCTGCGCCAGAACGTCGGCGTCAACAATATTAATAGTGTGAAGATCTCTAATCGGCCAAACAGCATCGATACCACCAGAATCCACTTGGCTGTATCGTTCACATCAGCAAAGTGTACCGCGACTTCACCCAAGCCCGGGCCCAGGTTATTAAGTGTGGCCGCGACTGCCGAAAACGCGCTTAGTTCATCCATGCCAGTAGCAATGAGGGCCAGCATACACACGACAAACACCAACGCGTACGCGGAGAAGAATCCCCAAACGGCATCCACAACACGTTGTGGCAGTGCGCTGTCTCCAATCTTAATGTGGTAGATCGCACGCGGGTGCACCAGGCGCTTCATTTCACGTGCCCCCTGCAGCGTGAGCAAGAACACGCGAATCACCTTCATTCCGCCCCCCGTCGATCCTGCACAACCGCCTATAAAAGAAGAGAACAATAGCAATACAGGCAAAAACAGTGGCCAATCGGAAAAGCCCGTGGTGGTAAATCCTGCGGTGGTCGAAATGGAGACGGTCTGGAATAGCGCCTGGTCAAACGCATCATAAAGCGAGTCATAAGAGTGGTGCTTGAGCAGCATCAGGAAACAGACGCTAAACAAAATCGCCTGAATGACAACAAACGCTCGAAACTCCGGGTCTTTCCAATAGTACTTCGGGTGCACGCCTCCGGTCGCAAACGCGGCATAGTGCAGAGTGAAGTTACACGCCGAAATCAGCAGGAACACCACCGTAATCATATTAATCGCGTAGCTATCGAAATAACCAATGCTGGCATCGTGAGTAGAGAAGCCCCCAATCGCAATGGTGGAGAAACTGTGACAAATCGCGTCGAACAACGTCATACCTGCCAGCCAGAACGCGCCCGCACAGGCGATGGTTAAGCTCAGATAGATATACCACAGCGCTTTAGCCGTTTCGGCAATGCGTGGCGTCACTTTGTTGTCTTTCACCGGCCCCGGAATTTCCGCTCGGTAAAGCTGCATGCCACCGATACCCAGCACGGGCAGAATGGCCACGGCCAAGACGATGATCCCCATCCCGCCGAACCATTGCAGAAACTGACGATAAAACAATACCGCTTTCGGCAGATTATCCAGCCCGACAATCACCGTGGCGCCTGTGGTTGTCAGCGCAGAAAAAGATTCAAAAAAGGCATCCGTGACGGAAATATTCGGATTGTCGGCAAGCAGAAACGGCAGCGATCCCGCACTGCCGATAACCGTCCAGAACAGGACCACAATCAGAAAGCCGTCGCGCGCTTTCAATTCATGGCGATAACGACGGTTAGGAAACCAGAACAGGCCGCCACACATCAGCAGAACAAAAAAGGTCGAAACGAACGGAACACCAGCACCGTCGCGGTAGATCAAAGCCACCAGCGCGGGCGCCAGCATAGACACACTGAATAACGCGAGCAGCAGCCCGACGATTCGAATGATTGAACGAAATTGCATGAATAGACTTAACGAAGCTGCGCTTCTGAGTTCCTAACTGTTTTCCACACCAGCAACAAGAATCTTGGCGCCGCTCTTGTTAATGATGCTCTGAGTAAACGCCTCAAGATGAAGGCATTCCAATTCCACGGTAAGGCAGACACTTTCTCCATACTCAGCGTCCACTTCCGCGGCTTCAAACTGGCTCATGATCGACTGCGCCAGAGCAACCAATCCGTAGTCTAGCGTCAGGTGCAGTTTTGTGGTGATTTTTTTCTCAATAGTTTGAAGCAACTTGAGCGCTTGCTGCACACCGCCGCCATAGGCTTTCACTAAGCCGCCGGTTCCGAGTCGAATCCCGCCATAGTAACGCGTCACCACCGCAGTCATCTCTCCCACGCCCGACCCGGACAGCTGAGCCAGAATCGGCTTTCCCGCAGTACCGGATGGCTCACCATCATCACTGAACCCCCACAGCATAGAATCCTGTGGCCTGCCAGCGACAAATGCCCAGCAGTTGTGACGCGCATCGGCATGACGCGACTTGATCTCATCGACAAACGCTTTCGCTGCGTCAATTCCTGGCGTATGAGCTAAATAGGTAATAAAGAGGCTCTTTTTGATCTCTTCTTCAAAGCGAACCGGAGCTGCAGGAATGTGGTAAGGCTGAACGTTCATTTTTCTCGCCGATGATGAAAAGGTCGCCAAGTGTAACACGAGGATTTGAAAAATGACTCAGGATTGGCATGGCGCACAATGTTAAACAGTTGTTTAAAAAATGTATTGAAATTAATCAATCTCAGGTTCACACTAAATCGACTGGTCTAACCAGAATTTTAAATACAATAAAAACTCTCACACACAATCGTGGATTGTATGTCACGGAGATAGACAATGATTTACCAAGCCAAAACCCTACAGGTAAAGGAATTACATGATGGCATTGTGGAGCTGAGTTTCTGCTCTCCAGAATCCGTCAATAAGCTTGACCTAGCAACACTGACGTCCCTGGACGAAGCGCTGGATGCGCTAAAGGCACATGCCGGACTGAAAGGCTTAGTCCTGACATCGGATAAAGAGGCATTCATCGTTGGTGCAGACATCACCGAATTTCTCGGCTTATTTGCTAAGCCGGAAGCAGAGCTCGATGAATGGCTGATCTTTGCCAACCGCATCTTTAACAAACTGGAAGATCTTCCGGTTCCGACGCTGTCAGCTCTGAAAGGATTCACATTGGGTGGAGGATGTGAGTGTGTACTCGCTACCGACTTCCGCATTGGTGATAAAACCACCAGTATCGGTTTACCTGAAACCAAACTGGGTATCATGCCAGGGTTTGGCGGCACGGTACGTTTACCTCGTGTGATTGGCGCAGACAGCGCAATGGAAATCATCACGCAAGGTAAAGCCTGCCGCGCAGAAGAAGCATTAAAAATCGGTTTGCTGGATGCTCTGGTCGACAGCGACAAACTGCTGGAATCTGCTCTGGCGACATTAACGCAAGCCATCAATGAAAAGGTCGACTGGCAAACACGTCGTCAGCAAAAAACATCGCCTCTGACGCTGAGCAAACTGGAAGCCATGATGAGCTTTACCATGGCCAAAGGCATGGTCGCGCAATTGGCTGGTCCGCATTACCCGGCGCCAATGACGTCTGTCGTGACGATTGAAGAAGCCGCTCGCTGCGCGCGCGATGAAGCACTGGCGATTGAACGCAAACATTTCATCAAGCTGGCGAAATCTCAGGAAGCACAAGCGCTGGTCGGTATTTTCCTCAACGATCAGTACATCAAAGGCCTGGCGAAAAAATCCGCGAAAGCGGCCAGCAAAGCCACAGAGCGTGCAGCGGTACTGGGTGCCGGCATCATGGGTGGCGGCATTGCTTACCAGTCTGCCAGTAAAGGCGTACCGGTACTGATGAAAGATATCGCGCAGAAATCACTGGATTTAGGCATGACTGAAGCATCCAAGCTGCTGAATAAACAGCTGGAACGCGGCAAAATTGATGGTTTTAAAATGGCCGGAGTTTTGGCTTCCATCACGCCAAGCCTGCATTACGCAGGTATCGAACAAGCCGACGTTATCGTCGAAGCGGTGGTAGAGAATCCAAAAGTTAAAGCTGCGGTATTGAGCGAAGTGGAACAAAATGTTTCTGCTGAGACCATCATTACGTCCAACACCTCAACCATTCCGATTAACTTGCTGGCCAAATCGCTGCAGCGCCCGGAAAACTTCTGTGGCATGCACTTCTTCAACCCGGTACATCGCATGCCGCTGGTTGAAATCATTCGTGGCGAGCATACCTCTGAAGACACCATCAACCGCGTTGTGGCTTACGCCGCCAAGATGGGTAAATCGCCGATTGTGGTCAATGACTGTCCGGGATTCTTCGTCAACCGCGTCCTGTTCCCCTACTTTGGCGGCTTTAGCCTGCTGATGCGTGACGGTGCGGACTTCACTCAGGTTGATAAAGTAATGGAACGTCAGTTCGGCTGGCCAATGGGCCCGGCGTACCTGTTGGATGTGGTCGGTATCGATACCGCGCATCACGCGCAGGAAGTGATGGCGCAAGGCTTCCCGCAACGTATGGGTAAACAAGGCCGTGACGCGATTGATGCCCTGTATGAAGCGAACAAATATGGTCAGAAGAATGGTTCAGGCTTCTATCAGTACACGATTGATAAGAAAGGCAAACCGAAAAAAGCGTTCTCAAGCGATATTCTGCCAGTGCTGGAAACCGTGTGTGGTGCGAAAGCGGAGTTTGACGCACAAACCATTATCGCTCGTATGATGATTCCGATGATCAACGAAGTCGCCCTGTGTCTGGAAGAAGGCATTATCGCGACACCACAAGAAGCTGATATGGCGCTGGTCTACGGCCTAGGTTTCCCTCCTTTCCGCGGCGGCGTGTTCCGTTACCTCGACAGTATTGGCCTGGCTAATTATGTCGCGATGGCGAAAAAGTATGAACATCTGGGCGCCATGTACCAAGTACCACAACTGCTGATCGACAAAGCAGAGAAAGGCGAAAGCTTTTACCAGTCGCAGCAAGCTGGCTCGCTATAACCCCGTTTGGAAAAGGAATGACAAAATGAATAATGTAGTGATTGTTGATTGCCTTCGTACCCCGATGGGTCGCTCCAAAGGCGGGGCGTTTCGCCACCAGCGTGCGGAAGATTTGTCGGCGCATCTGATGAAAGGCCTGCTGTCGCGTAACCCTCAGGTTAACCCGCACGAAATCGAAGACATCTATTGGGGCTGTGTACAGCAAACGTTAGAGCAAGGCTTCAATATCGCCCGTAACGCCGCGCTGCTGGCGGGTCTGCCAATTGAAATCGGTGCCGTAACCGTCAACCGTTTGTGTGGTTCATCCATGCAGGCGCTGCATGACGCTACGCGTGCGATCATGGTGGGTGATGCGGAAATGTGTATCGTCGGCGGTGTTGAACACATGGGTCACGTACCGATGACGCACGGCGTAGATTTCCACCCGGGCATGTCGAAAAACGTCGCCAAAGCCGCTGGTATGATGGGTTTGACAGCCGAAATGCTGGGTAAACTGCACGGCATCAGCCGCGAACAACAAGATGCCTTTGCCGCCCGCTCTCATCAACGTGCGCAGGCAGCAACACTGGAAGGTCGTTTTAAAAACGAAATCCTGCCAACTGAAGGCCATGCGCCAGACGGCACTCTGTTCACGCTCGATTACGATGAAGTGATTCGTCCGGAAACCACCGTGGAAGGCCTGTCTGAACTGCGCCCGGTGTTTGACCCGGCAAATGGCACCGTGACTGCGGGCACCTCGTCAGCTCTGTCGGATGGTGCATCTGCGATGCTGGTGATGAGTGAAGCCAAAGCCAACGCACTGGGCCTGACCATTCGAGCACGCGTGAAATCAATGGCCATTGCAGGCTGCGATCCCTCCATCATGGGCTACGGTCCGGTTCCAGCGACGAAAAAAGCGCTGCAACGCGCCGGTCTGAGCATCGATGATATGGATGTGGTGGAGCTCAATGAAGCGTTTGCGGCTCAGTCGCTGCCCTGTGCCAAAGATCTGGGTTTGCTGGATAAGATGGATGACAAGGTCAATCTCAACGGCGGCGCGATTGCACTCGGTCACCCGTTAGGCTGTTCCGGAACACGTATCTCCACCACGCTGATTAACCTGATGGAAGCCAAGAATGCCAAATACGGCTTAGCTACCATGTGTATCGGTTTAGGCCAAGGGATTGCCACCATCTTTGAACGCCCATAAGCGGCAACTGAAAAGCCAGCATCTGCTGGCTTTTTTATTTCCTGTGATTCTGGCTCAATACGCCTGCAACCAATCTTTATGTAACTGCTCACTGGTGCCGAGATAGTTCACCATCCACTCAATCAATTTGTGATTGTCGTCTTTACGCCACACCAAACAGCACTGGCTGAGCGGCTTTTCGTCCGGCAACATTTTCTCCACTAACTGACCACTGGCCAATAACGGCTGCGCCATATGACGAGGCATATACCCCACGCCCACACCATTTTTCAGGCACTCGATAGCGCTATACCAGTTGGGCAGCAGCAGACGTCGCTGCTGCGGATAGTGCCCGGTATGCCTTTTTGGCAATACACTGGAAGTGTCATCAAGACAGATCGCCGGAAACTGACTGACAAACGCTTCAGTAAGCACTTGCTCACGTACACACGGATGGGCCGGCGACATCACAAACGCCCAATCAAGAATCCCCATATCCCGCACTTCAAAATCGCCCCCGACAGGCACCGCAGAGGTCGCCCCAATCACAATATCCGCCCGCCCCTGAGAGATGGCTTCCCAAGAGCCATTAAACACTTCCATGTTGATTTGCAACTCGGCAAATTCAAACGTGCGGTAGAAATCTTCCACCAGCGGCTTCATGCGATCCAATTTGACCACATTGTCCAACGTGACTTTGAGGGTTTTCTGCCAGCCATGCGCGGCACGGCGGGTCTGCGCTTTCAGCTCTTCCATCTGGCGTAATAACGACCTTGCCTCTTGCATAAACAGTTCACCTGCGGGAGTCAGCTCCACTTTTCGTGGCAGACGGCGAAACAGCACCACCCCGAGTTCCACTTCCACCTGACGCACACCATAGCTGATCGCCGAGGGGACTTTATGCAGCACATCCGCAGCGGCGGTGAAACTGCCCAAACGAGCTACGGTGTCGAGCATTTCCAGTGAGGATTTGGAAAACATGATTTTTACCCATCAAATTTTTTGAACGATAACTAACAAATTTCGCGTTTCAATTCATCTTAAACCAAAAATAGAATGAGGGCGCTCAGAAATCCTGGTTGGCGCCAAGAGATACAGGGTCAAATTGAATTAATTTTTTTGATGGGAAGAACAATGAACGTATCACCCTTACAGCTGTTTTATTTAGCAGCGCTCTCTATGCTCGGCTTCATCGCCACCGATATGTATCTGCCGGCGTTTAAAATCATGGAACAGGACTTTGCCACCGGGCCAGAACAAATCGCACTGTCACTGACCGTGTTTCTGGTTGGAATGGCGTCGGGTCAGTTATTGTGGGGTCTGGCATCGGATAAATTTGGTCATCGTAATACATTGATCACTGGTCTGGTGGTGTTTACTCTTGCCTCTGCTGGCCTAGCGTTCTGCGATCAAGTGTGGCAATTGCTCTCTTTGCGTTTCGTGCAAGCGATTGGGGTTTGTGCACCCGCAGTGATTTGGCAAGCCATGGTGATCAAACGTTACCCAAGCCAGACCAGCCAACAGATCTTTGCCACCATTATGCCACTGGTCGCGCTTTCTCCGGCCCTAGCCCCCCAATTAGGCGTGTTGCTGGCGGACCAGTTTGGCTGGCACAGCATCTTTCTGGCACTGACGGTCATGGGAATTGCACTGGTGATCAGCACTGGCGTACAGAAAAATGCCGTTAGTGAACCGAAAACGACGTCGATCACTCAGGACATCAAACATCTGCTGAGCAGTAAATCTTACCTTGGCAACGTACTGATGTTTGCAACCGCATCTGCCGCGTTCTTCGCTTACCTGACTGGCATGCCAGAAATCATGGCTCAACTGGGCTATGAAGCAAAAGACATTGGCCTGAGCTTCATTCCGCAAACCATCGCGTTTATGATCGGTGGTTACATGGGCAAATGGTGTGTGCGTAAGTTCGGCGATGAAGCGGTGCTGAAACAACTGATCGCTCTGTTCACGCTATCAACAGTACTGATCTTCATCGCATCACAATGGACATTGACGTCGATCTGGCCGATTCTGGCGCCGTTCTGCCTGATTGCTGTGGCTAACGGTGCGCTATACCCAATTGTTGTCAACCGCGCGCTGTCCAGCGCTAAAGACAGCCCGGCTACCGCAGCAGGTTTACAGAACAGTCTGCAAATCTGTGCTGCAAGTGTAGCCAGTGCGCTGGTAGCGGCCTTTGCCAGCCAGGCTCAAATGGTCACGGGGATTGCGATTGTGGTCTGTATGCTCGGCTTATGGGTGGGCTACATCATTGCCAATCGTCAGCTGAACCAGCATTTCACTACGCCGGACAATGCTCGTGTAGTTCAGGATAAATAAACCATAAGCGCCTCAACTGAGGCGCTTTTTATTACAGACTTTTCAGCCCCCACTTCTCTGCGGTTTGACGGAAAAAACCTTGCGTTTTTTTCAGTTCCACCCAGTGATTCACGTAGTTAATCCATACCTGATCGTCCTGAGGTAACAGCATCGCAATCGGGGTTGGGCGACGCGCCTCTTTCACTGGAACGATCGCCAACTGATTGAATTTTTCTACCAGCGTTGCCGCCTCGACATTGGACGTCACCGACACATCGGCACGTTTGGCCAACAGTTCCTGATAATCACGTGCCGGCGCTTCAATCACGATGTGCTGAGCATTGGGGAAAAACTCTTTAACCATTTTTTCCTGCACCGTGCCGAGCGTCGCGGCCACTTTTATCTCGGCGTTATCAAAATCACTCCAATCCTGATAGCGGCTGAGTTCACTTTTTTGCACCACTGGCACAAACGCCAGATAGAAATAGGGCTGGCTATAACCCGCTACTTTTGCCCGCGACATATTGAGTGACGCACTGCCGGTGATGTCATATTTGTTGGCGGTAATACCATTGACCAGGGTTTTCCAATCGGTCGCGACGTACTCCACTTTAACGCCGAGATCTTTGGCCAACTCAGCCGTCACATCAATATCAAAACCACGGTAACTGTTGGTCGCCGGATCTTTCATCGTCATCGGATTCCAGTCCCCCGTCGTCCCAACGCGTAACACGCCAGTGTTCAAGACGTCCTGAAGACGGCTCTGCGCATACACCTGACCCACTGACAACAAACATAACCCCAGCACTGCTATTATTTTTTTCATCGTTTTTTCCTTAAAAACTGTTCACTGAATGTACTGCATCATTGTTAACATAGCAGTATCAAAGGACTTTTTTTAGTCAGACTACGGAGGAGTGTGATGCTGCGATACAGTGCCTGGCTATTGCCGCTGCTGTTAACCGGGTGCAACCAGTACCAGTGGGGCTGGTACGTTCTGGATCCATCGACAGAGCAAGGCATGCGTAACCTCAAATTCCTCGTCGCGGGCTTTGGTGACACCTTGAGTATTTCTCTTCTGAGCATGGTGTTGGCAATGTTGATAGGGCTGGTGATTGCTCTGCCAGCACTGTCGCGTTATCGCTCGCTGCGCCGT